>NZ_JBUEGC010000079.1:0-16573 GCF_054963655.1 Streptomyces sp. HSS9-12
GGCGGTCCCTGGGAGCCCGCCGAGGTACCCGCCCGCATCGCGCAGGCCGTCCGCGCCTACATGTACACCGCCCAACTCGCCTACGGTGCATTCGATTTCGCCGAGGACGAGGACGGCACCTGGTGGTTCCTCGAGTGCAACCAGGGCGGACAATTCGGCTTCATCCAGCTGGAGACCGGACAGCCCATCGCCGAAACCGTCGCCACCTGGCTCGCCTCGCCCGCCACGGGGTGATGCGGTATTTCCCGCGCCCCAGTCGGGACATCTGTATGAGGTAACGGGCTGTCACCAGCCGATAGCCGCCGACTGACACGCGCGAGACGAGGGAAGCGAAGCGCCGCCAACGCCGGCGCCCAGCGCCTCTACGAACGCCGCGGCCTGCGCCCGGTCCCCGTCCACTACGCCCGCTTCGCGGCGTCATCCTGCCTTTCGGGTGGCCGGCGCCCCGGCACGGACTGCCCCTAACCCCATCATTCGGCCGGCATCACACGCCGCGGTCCCTACCGGAACAGGGGGGCCACAGGGGATGCGATTTCCCAAGATGTCAGCGATTCGTCGCACAGGCCTCACCCCGGGATTTCGTGGATCGGCCTTGGGCCTTCACAATCACCCCGTGACCTTCCCCGTCCTCCACCGGACTCGGTCCTGCCCGGGTGCCGGAGGTGTGGGGTGGGCGCTTTCGGATGAGTGAAGGAGATGATCTCCCTTCGAGGAGGCACGTCATTGGAAGGAAGGCTGGCCATGACGGCGGACGCGCGCACTGAGGTCGAGAAATTCATCCTCGGAGACCGGTTCTCCTGCCTGGCGGGTCGCTCCGCCTGGCGCCAGGGCGGCATCACCCACCGGCACTACGACCTGCTGGGGGGCGAGGAATCCGCCCGGCTGATGGCGCTTGATCTCGCGGAGTTCGTCGGATCGGCGAACTGGAGCGCTCGGACGTTCACCAGCTTCATCGCGACCTTCGCGCAACCCCGCGGTGTGGATGAGCTGCGGTTCGAAGAGCTTCTCTGGCAGCAGCTGCAGCTGCTCCACGAACAGGACACGCAAATCCACCGCTGGGCCGAGGGCTATTCGTCGGATCCCCAGTCCAACGACTTCGCGTTCAGCGTGGCCGGCCATCCCTTCTTTGTGATCGGCCTGCACGAGACACACCGCCGGTGGGGCCGTCGCCCTCCCTTCCCGATGCTGGCCTTCAACTCCCATGAACAGTTCGACCGGATCAAGGGAGCCGGGATGTGGGACCGGCTCGCGGAGAAGATACGCAAGCAGGACATCAAGCTGCAGGGCGACATCAATCCCAATTTGCTCGAATACGAGCAGCTCTCCGAGGCACGCCGCTACTCCGGCCGCCCCAAGCCCGCCGATTGGCAATGCCCCTTCGCCGCCCGCGAAACGGAGCAAGAGCGTGAGCTGACCGTGTCGAGGGTCTGAAGGCCACAGCGCTTTTTGGCCATCTCCGCCTGAGCACGCAGCATGACCCCGCGCTGTCAACTCGCTGTGAAATACGGCTCATTCATCCTGCATATCGGGCAAAGACTTCGCTCGATGACGTCTCGCATGGTGGGATAAGCCGAATGCGACCCCCCACACGCATATCTCCGCAGGACAATCCGTATCCCGACAGCGACCGCCCGCCCAATCCGTACCACGAGCTTGCCGGGCTCGCGGATCCGGAGGACGACGTCCTGGGCCTCGGGCTCACAGTGGACGAGGAGGAGTACTCGGACGACTGGGTTCCGCCCAACCACAGGCGGACGAAGCGCGGCCGCGGCAGAGCCGCCAGGGTGCCGTTGGTCGTGAAGGCGGCCGTGACTCTGCTCGTCTGCGCGGTGTTCCTGACGGTCGCGGACCGCTGGGCCGTGCTCTATACGGAAAACCGGGTCCAGGAAAAGCTGAAGCACTCCCTCCGGTTAGAGGCCGAGCCGGAGGTGACGGTTCACGGTTTTCCCTTCCTTACCCAGGCGTTCGACAAGCATCTGGACCATGTGGACGTCACCATCCCGGATGTCGCAGCGGACCGGGTCTCCCTGGCGAAGGTGGAGGCCACGGCCCGCGACATCCGCCTGGCCGGTACGTCCCCCACCTCGATCAGCGGCGCGGTGGTCAGCCGGATGCAGGGCCAGGTGCTGCTCTCCTTCGACGACCTCGACCGCGAACTCGGCGCCTCCCAGGTGCGCTTCACCAAGAGCGGGCACGACTCGGTGCTCGCGACCGGCAAACTCCCGGTCGCAGGCCACGAGCTGCGCATGCGGGCCGAGGCCCGTATCCAGCGCGTCGGCGGCCGCGGCATCGAGACCGACGTCACCGGCATGCGGCTCGAAGTCGGCGACATCGCCACATACGAGCCGGGCCCGCACTCCGGGTTACGGCTCACCCGCAAGGCGGCGGACCGGCTGCGCCGGGACGTGGCTCAGGCGAAGGCCCTGCTGTCCGTGCCATCGCTGGCCAAACGCTTCGGCGTACCGTCGTGGGCCATCGAGAAGACGCTGCGGAGCGAGGATCGGCTGCGCGAGGTCACCGGCTCACCGCGCTTCGTGGCCGACCTGATGCGGCTGAATCTGGTCGATGTCGTCGCCGAGCACCCCTGGCTGCTGGAGAAGATCGGCATCAATCCGGCCATGATCTCCGGCCTGATGAAGGTGGCGCAGCCGCAGCTGTCGGACCGGCTGTCGCTGTCCTTCGAGCTGCCCGAGGTCCCCGGTTACGTACGGCTGCAGAACATCACGGTGCAGCACGACGGGATCCGGGCCGACCTGTCCGGAATGGACCTGCCGTTCGGCCAAGCGGCCGGTTCGCAGCAGGGGAAGGGGCAGAAGGGCAAGTGACGTCCGCCCGAATCAGGATCCGCTGCCGGTCGTCTGTCTCGGCGGGGCACATCGGTGCGCCTCCTTATGGGGGCTGGGGCCCCTCAGCGTCCCAGGCGGTGGGTAAACGGTGGGTCAGCTGCCGCCGTCGCGCAGCTCGTCGAGGATCTGCTTGATGTCGTCGCTTCCCGCCCGCCCTGTATTCGGGGCGGGCCCCAAACCCGCGCGCCGCGACCGCGGGGCGGGGCGACCCCAGCGAGGGGACGGGCCGACCTGAAAAGGGGCGGGTGGGCAAAAGCTCTGCGCGCCGACGGCGCGCAGAGGGGAGCCGCAGGACGCGGGAACGGCAGGGCTCGCTCGGCCGCGCAAACAGCCGCGCAAACAGAAGCCGGGGCCGGCGCAGCGGGGGCGCAGCCCCACCCCCTCAGGCGCGGAGCGGCCCGACCGGCGTGGGATCCCCCTGCCGGGGGCCAGGGGCGTCAGCCGCACCCGCAGGAGCGGCGGACCACCAGCCTGGCGGGGAACTGCTTCAGCCGCTCGCGCCGCGAACCAGCCACCCGCAGCCCGTCGTCCAGCACCAGATCAACCGCCTCGCGCGCCATCGCCTCGCGGTCCGAGGCCACCGTCGTCAGCGGCGGATCGGTCAGCCCCGCCTCCTTCACATCGTCGAAGCCGGCCACCGCCAGCTCCCCCGGCACATCGATCCGCAGCTCGCGCGCCGCCCGCAGCACCCCGATGGCCTGGTCGTCCGTCGTGCACACGATCGCCGGCGGCCGCTCCGGCCCGGACAGCAGCCGCAAAGCCACCTGGTAGGCGTCGTAACGGTTGTACGGGGCCTGGAAGAGCCGCCCCTCCGTCGACCGCCCGGACTCCTGCATGGCCCGCCGCCAGCCTTCGACGTGGTCGGTGACCGGGTCGCCGACCGTCGGCGTCGACTCGACACCGCCGAGGCAGGCGACGTACGGGTGCCCGTGCTCCAGCAGGTGGCGGGTCGCGAGCTGCGCGCCGCCCACGTCGTCCGTCACCACCGCCACGTCCTCGATGGCCTCCGGCCGCCGGTGCAGCAGGACGACCCGCGCGTCCCAGGCGTCGATCTCCGCGGCCGCGTGGTCGCTGGGGCCCTGGCTGACCAGGATCAGACCAGCGACCCGCATCCCGAGGAAGGCGCGCAGATAGTGCACCTCGCGCTCGTCGAGATAGTCGGAGTTCCCGACGAGGACCATCTTTCCCCGCTCGGCGGCCGCCCGCTCCACCGCGTGTGCCATCTCCGCGAAGAACGGCTGCCGAGCGTCGGGAACGATCATTCCTATGAGGTCGGTACGACGGCTCGCCATCGCCTGCGCGACCCGGTCGGGCCGGTAGCCCAGCTCCTTGATCGCGGCGAGGACACGCTCGCGCGTGGCCGGGGCGACCGGCCTGGGTCCGTTGTTGATGACGTAGCTGACGACCGCGGTAGAGGTCCCCGCAAGCCGTGCCACATCGTCACGCGTCACCTTCGCCACGCGCGAAGTCTACGCGGGCTGACTCACCCCTCAGCCGGGCGTCCGGCAGCGGCTTCCAGACCGTCCCGTGCCGCGGCGCTCTCCGCGGCGCGCTTCTCGCCCCGCTCCTGCGCGCGGGCGGCCTCCTCGGCGGCCCGCTCGACCTTCTCCGGCACCACGAACCGGTAGCCGACATTACGGACGGTTCCGATCAGCGATTCGTGCTCCGGCCCCAGTTTCGCCCGCAGCCGCCGCACATGGACGTCGACCGTCCGCGTACCGCCGAAGTAGTCGTAGCCCCAGACCTCCTGGAGCAGCTGGGCCCGCGTGAACACCCGGCCCGGGTGCTGCGCCAGGTACTTCAGCAGCTCGAACTCCTTGAAGGTCAGATCCAGCACCCGCCCCTTGAGCTTGGCGCTGTACGTCGCCTCGTCGACCGACAGATCGCCGGTGCGGATCTCCATGGGGCTGTCGTCGGTGGTGAGCTGCTGACGGCCGAGCGCCAGCCGCAGCCGCGCCTCGACCTCGGCCGGACCGGCCGTGTCCAGCAGGACGTCGTCGATGCCCCAGTCGGCGGTGACGGCGGCCAGCCCGCCCTCCGTCACGACCAGGATCAGCGGGCAGCCGGGCCCGGTGGAGCGCAGCAGCTGGCACAGGGAGCGCACGTGCGGCAGATCGCGCCGGCCGTCCACGAGGATCACATCGGCGCCCGGGGTGTCGACCAGGGCCGGCCCCTCCGCGGGTGCCACGCGCACGCTGTGCAGCAGCAGGCCGAGCGCGGGCAGCACCTCGGTGGAGGGCTGCAGGGCGTTGGTGAGAAGCAGCAGCGAGCTCATCGACGAGCCCCTTCCGCCATGGGGTCGTATTCGCCTGTTCGAATCGTACGGTTATGCACGCTTCGCTTGCCCATGACGTCGGTCCCTCCTCGGTCCCCGAGAGGACATCTACCGGCTGCCTCGTACTCGTCACGGCCCCGCGCCCTTGAGGCCGCCAGCGCTCACGTGCGCAAGGTGCGCTTGAAAGCACAAAAGGACCCGGGGGCAACGCTGCCCGGATCCTCTTCCCAGCAGAATAGCCCACATGACTACCGGACCGGCGGCCGAATCCTTGCGATCGCGTGTTCCCTTGATCACGTCGAGTGGCCGCACCGCGGTGCGCCGGGTGGTGCTGCTGACCGATGACGGCGTGCCGATCGAGGCGGCCTACCAGCCGTACGCGTCCGGCTCGGGCGACCCCGCGACGGACCCGGTGATCGTGCTGGCGCACGGCTTCACGGGCTCGCTCGACCGGCCGGCGCTGCAGCGCGCGGCGGCGGTGTTCGCGCAGCGTGCGGCTGTGATCACGTTCTCCTTCCGGGGGCACGGGGGCTCCGGCGGCCGGTCCACCGTCGGCGACCGGGAAGTCCTCGACCTGGCGGCCGCGGTCGGCTGGGCGCGCGTGCTCGGCCACCGCCGGGTGGCGACGGTCGGCTTCTCGATGGGCGGCTCGGTCGTGCTCCGGCACGCCGCGCTCTACGGACCGAACGGCCCAGCGGCCGGTCCGTCGCACGGGGGGCGCATGGAAGCGCACACCAACGCAGTTGCGGCAGTGAGCGCCCCCGCGCGGTGGTTCTATCGCGGCACCGCGCCGATGCGGCGGCTGCACTGGGTCGTCACCCGCCCGGCCGGGCGCCTGGTCGGCCGTTACGGGCTGCGCACCCGGATCCACCATCAGCACTGGGATCCGGTGCCGCTGTCGCCCGTCGAGGCCGTGCCGCTCATCGCCCCGACGCCGCTGCTGATCGTCCACGGCGACCGGGATCCGTACTTCCCGCTCGACCACCCGCACTCGCTGGCGGCGGCCGCCGGCGGCGCGGCGGACCTGTGGATCGAGCCGGGCCTCGGCCACGCGGAGAACGCGGTCGACGACGCACTTCTGACCCGCATCGGCGCCTGGCTCACCACCTGATCGAGGCCCGGGGCCGGACACGCCATCATGGAGGGCGGCACTCGCGCCGGGTGCCGGCTGGACAACGACAGGAGCTGCCCATGGCCGCAGCAGGGACGATTCGCTACTGGGCCGCCGCCAAGGCCGCCGCGGGGACCGCCGAGGAGCCGTACGAAGCGGAGACACTCGCCGAAGCCCTCGAGCTGGCGCGGCAGCGGCACGCCGCACGCCCGGAGTTCGCGCGCGTACTCGTCCGCTGCTCGTTCCTCGTGGACGGCGACCCAGTGGGGACGCGCAGCCATGACACGGTCAAACTGGCCGAGGGTGGGACGGTCGAGGTGCTCCCGCCGTTCGCAGGAGGGTGAGCAGCATGACCGGGCAACCGCCCTACGGCCCCTACGGCCGGCAGCACGCGCAGGGTCCGTACGACCCGCACGGCCCGTACACCGGCAACGGCCAGTACGACCCGTACGCACAGCCGCAGCAGCAGCCGGCGCAGCAGCGCCCATACGACCCCTATGCCGCCCTTCCGCCCGAGCAGCCCGCGGCAGCGACGGCCACCGCGCCCCCTCCCAGCCGGCGTCCCCTCACCGCCGCGCAGCGCGCCCGGGCCGAAGGCCGGTCGCCGATCATCGCGCCCGGTCTGCAGCCGGCCCTGCTGACCGCCGCTCTCGCCGCGCTGCTGGCGCTCACCGCGGCCCTCGCCCGCCCAGCGCTCGCGGTCGCCGTGGTCGTACTCCAGGCCGTGACCGCCGCCGGCTGGTACCGGCTGAACGGCATGTGGCCCGCCCGCCAGGGCATCGCCCTTGCCTTCGCGGGCGGTGTCACCACCGATATCGCACTGCTCGCCACCGACCGCCAGTACGCCCCCACCGTGTCCCTCGGCACGCTCGGCATCTGGTGCCTGCTGGTGCTGATCCTGCAGCTGCGCAACCACAGCACGCCGGACGAGCGCCTGTACGCGCTGACGGCCGGTGTCGCCTCGACCGCCCTCACCGTCCTCGCCGCGGGCCATCTGGCCGCCTTCGCGGTCTCCTCCGGCGCCGTCGTCATCGGGGCGGCGGCCGTGGCCGTGGCGACCCTCGCCCGCGCCCTGCCCCTGCCGTCGCTCCTCTCCCCCGCCGTCGCGCTGATCGCGGCCACCGGCGCGGGCATCGGGGCCGGACAGCTCACCGGCGCCGGTGCCTCGGGTGCGCTGCTGGGCCTTGCGGCCGGCGGCTGCGCGCTCATCGGCCTTCGCGTGGCGAGCTACGACTACCCGTCCCGCTTCGTGCACATGACGGCCGGAGTCGCACTTCCGCTGGCGGCCGCCGCGCCGGCGGTCTACGTACTGGGCCGGGCAATCGGATGAATGTCCGGTTAGGCTCACCGCGACCAGGGGCCTCGACCGGGCCCGTCCCACACCACGACCGACACGTGCCTGACCCCAGGGACACCACGTGCCTGACACCGTGACCGACAGCGTTGGGGGACCTTCGTGCGTGCACTGCGCATCATCCTGATCGTCGCCGTGGTATTCGGCGGGCTGTTCGTGGCCGCCGACCGCCTCGCGGTCCATCTGGCCGAGTCCGAGGCGGCCGACAAGATCCGCAGCACCCAGGGCCTGAGCGGCACCCCGGAGGTCTCGATCAAGGGCTTCCCGTTCCTGACCCAGGTCGTCCGAAAGGAGCTGGACGAGGTCGAGGTGCACCTCGACCAGGCCACGGCGAGCGCGGGCGGCCAGTCGATACGGATCGCCGAGATGACCGCCGATCTGCACGACGTACGGATCGGGAACAACTTCTCCTCCGCGACAGCCGACCGCGCCACGGGCACTGCCCGCATCACGTACGGCGATCTGACGAAGGCCGCCCCCGATGGTGTCTCCGTCGCCTACGGAGGCACCGACAAGGCGGGCAGGCAGCAGGTGAAGGTCACCACGCGGGTCACCGTCCCCGTCTTCGGCCGCACCTTCGAGCGCACTGTGCTCAGCACGGTCAGCGCCGCCGGGGGCAACACGGTACGGCTGCGGGCCGGCGCGGTCCCGGGTGGCCAGATCCCCGGGCTGGAGCGGCTCGTGCGCGGCAAGATCGACTTCGATCGGCAGATCAGCGGCCTGCCGGCGGGGCTGAAGCTGGACAAGGTCGAGGTGACGAAGAGCGGCGTGGTCATCGGCGTGACCGGCGACCGCGTCGAACTCGCGGGCTGACGGAAGCCGACGAAGCGGCGTTTTTGCGCTCGGCTCGCCTCCGGGCGCTTACGGCCCCGCCCCGCGGCTCGCTCGCGGTGTCCCCGGAGGCAGAGCTTCCGGGACCGGGCGTCCGTAGGGCGAGACAAGCGCGTCCGCCACTCAGAAGCCCGTCTCCCGGCGCGGCCCGGCGGCACCGCGCGCCTGTCGGCCGCCCGGGTCGTCGTCCCGCATCGCGGACGATCGCATCTCAAAATACGACACACCGATGACACGCCCGCTGTCGCTCCCTACGATCGGACCCATGAAGCGACAGGCGGATCTCACGAAGCGGCGGGCAGTCGACCTGTGCCGTGTCGCCGCCATGCTCTGTCGCCCCCTCTGAGCGGGAGTCCCGACTTCCGCTTCTGCGGCCCTCGCCCAGGGCCGATCCGCTCCACGC
This sequence comes from Streptomyces sp. HSS9-12, assembly GCF_054963655.1. Classification (NCBI taxonomy): domain Bacteria; kingdom Bacillati; phylum Actinomycetota; class Actinomycetes; order Kitasatosporales; family Streptomycetaceae; genus Streptomyces; species Streptomyces sp. HSS9-12. Next base: position 8,821 of record NZ_JBUEGC010000079.1, read on the forward strand.
GGCGGCGCGATGAGCCGCGTACCCGTGCCCGTACCGATGCGAACCCTGCGCGAGCAAGTGCCCACCGGCGCCTCGCGCATCCGCAACGCCCCCGCAACTGCCCCGGAGGAGAAGAATCATGAGCCGCAGTGACGTCCTGGTTGACGCCGACTGGGTCGAGGCCCACCTCGACGACCCGAAGGTTGTCATTGTCGAGGTCGACGAGGACACCTCGGCGTACGACAAGAACCACATCCGCAACGCCATTCGCATCGACTGGAAGAAGGACCTCCAGGACCCGGTGCTGCGTGACTTCATCGACCAGGCCGGCTTCGAGAAGCTGCTGTCGGAGAAGGGCATCGCGAACGACGACACCGTCGTGCTCTACGGCGGCAACAACAACTGGTTCGCCGCGTACGCCTACTGGTACTTCAAGCTCTACGGCCACGAGAGCGTCAAGCTCCTCGACGGCGGCCGCAAGAAGTGGGAGCTGGACTCCCGCGACCTGGTGGCCGAGGTCCCGACCCGGGCCAGGACCGAGTACAAGGCCAAGCCGCAGGACTCCTCGATCCGCGCCTTCCGCGACGAGGTCGTGGCCGCGATCGGCAACCTGAACCTGGTCGACGTGCGCTCCCCCGACGAGTTCAGCGGCAAGCTGCTCGCCCCGGCGCACCTCCCGCAGGAGCAGTCGCAGCGTCCGGGCCACATCCCGACCTCGGTCAACGTCCCGTGGTCGAAGAACGCCAACGACGACGGCACCTTCAAGTCCGACGAGGAGCTGAAGGCCCTCTACGAGAACGAGGGCGTCGACCTGTCCAAGGACACCATCGCGCTGTGCCGGATCGGTGAGCGCTCCTCGCTCACCTGGTTCGTGCTGCACGAGCTGCTCGACCAGCCCAACGTCAAGAACTACGACGGCTCCTGGACCGAGTACGGCTCGCTCGTCGGCGTGCCGATCGAGCTCGGCGCCAACAAGTGACCTGACCCCATCCCCCCCCCGCAAAGGAAGACCCATGTGTGGAGCACAGGCCGGCGGTCCGGCACTCGCCGGAATCGACGTGGCACGCGAGACGATCATCCAGGGTTCGGTGACCCGCGACGGCGAGCCGGTCTCCGGCTACGTCCGACTCCTCGACGGCACCGGCGAGTTCACCGCCGAGGTCCCCACCTCGGCGACCGGACAGTTCCGCTTCTTCGCGGCCCCGGGCACCTGGACGCTGCGTGCGCTGGTGCCGGGCGCGACTGTTGACCGTACGGTCGTGGCCCAGCAGGGCACGCCGGCCGAGGTCGCCATCGCCGTCTGACGGCGGGCGGCAGGGCGGCAGCCGTCGCCCACCGCATACGGCTGGAGGGCCGCACCCGGGGTTGGACGCCTCGGCGGGGTGCGGCCCTCTGCGCTTGCCCGGCGCCCTGCCGGCGCGGGGCTCCGGTCGTACGCTGGAGGTATGTACGAGCGGCGCCGGCGCCGGTACTTCGCGCTCATGGGGCTGTGCCTGGGACTCTTCGTCCTGGGATGGGGAGTCGTGCGCCTCTGGTCGGTGCCTGCCGCCGTCGCGATGTGCGTGGTCGCCATGGTCATCCCGCCGTTCGCGGCGATCGTCGCGAACCGGCGCGGGCCCGACGACCGGTGGTGGGACGACCCCTCGGGCGACGAGGAATCCGACCGCTGGTGGGATGAACTGGACGGCAAGCGCCGCTAGCGCCCGCAGGCGCCGTGCCGTAGCCCGTGGGCCTCAGTAGACCAGGGCCTGGGCGCCGTCCGATGTCGCCTCGCTCACGAAGACCTGCGCACCCGCGATCCGCACGCCCTCCAGCGTGTCCTTCTCCGTGATCTCCCGCCGCGCGGCGCACTGCGTGCACAGCGTGACGCTGCCGCCCGTGAGAATCGCGTCCAGCAGCTCCGGCAGCGGCGCCGCGTGCGGCAGCTCGAACTGAGCCGCGCGCCCCGGCAGCGCGAACCAGGAGGACTCGCCGGTCAGCCAGAGCGAGACCTCCACCCCGCTGGCCACGGCCACCGCGGCCACCGTGAACGCCTGCGAGCACCGCTCGGGCGCATCCGCACCCGCCGTCACCTTGATCACGAGCTTCTTCGCCATGCGCTCACTCTAGGTCGCCCGGCGCACATCACGATCGTCCCGCGACGCATGAGCGGCCCGCCCCGTGCTCCCCCACCGCGGTGACCGCACCCCACGCGGGAGTCTCCCGGGCGCCAGGCCGCTCAGCCTCCGAAGTAGACTCGGCAGCGGTCCGTACCCCACCCTCCGTCCGAGGAGCGCGCTCGTGCTTGAGGTCTTCTTCACCGCCCTGCTGGTCCTGGTCTGCGTCGGCGTTGTCGGGTTCACCGGCCTGACCGTGAAGAAGCTGTTCCAGGGCCAGCGCTGACCTACGTACCTCCGAACGCCAGAGATCGTCTGAATTCATGATCGAGATCCCGTCCGACCTGAACCCGGACCTCGTCCCGCTCGCCTTCCTCCTGGGCAACTGGGAAGGGGCCGGAGTCTTCGACTTCCCGGGCCACGAGAAGTGCAACTTCGGCCAGGCAGTCACCTTCAGCCACGACGGCCGGGACTTCCTCGAGTACGTCTCGCGTACCTGGGTGCTCGACAGCGAGGGCAAGAAGGTCCGCCCGCTGGAGACCGAGACCGGCTACTGGCGCATCGACAAGGAGCGCCGGGTCGAGGTCGTCATGGTCCGCGACCAGGGCATCGCCGAGGTCTGGTACGGCGAGCTGGCCGACAAGAAGCCGCAGATCGACCTGGCCACCGACGCCGTGGCCCGCACCGCCGCCTCCGAGCCCTACTCCGGCGGCAAGCGGCTGTACGGCTACGTCAAGGGCGACCTGATGTGGGTCGGCGAGAAGGCCACCCCCGAGATCCCGCTGCGCCCATACATGTCCGCGCACCTGAAGAAGGTCGTCGACCCGCGCGAGTGGGCCAAGGACCTGGGAGACCTGCCGGACGACGGCATCGCCTTCTTCAAGTGAATCGTGATCAGTTGCAGACAGGGGGCCGGTCCACCCCGGCTCCCTTGGTATCTGCACACCCGGGCCATTAACAATTTCTCGCGCAGTGCACTGCGCTTGCTTCGAGGGGTCGAGTAGACACTACTGTCATCTCAACAGCGCTGAGTGAGCGGGGAGTTCACAGGCGCTCCAAGCGTGCAACGCCCCCGGCCACACTATGGGTGACCGGGGGCTGAAAAGCCGTGCCCCGGGTGGCATGCACAGCAGAGGCGAACCCGGGGCTTTCACTGCTCAGCATACCGCGATGACACGATCCTGCTGCTGGTCGTTGCGCGAAACCCTGGCAGACCTACTGATGAGAGGGCCGACCGGGCCGGGCAGGGATTGACGTTCGGTCCACGGAGCCCCCCGTCGGACTCGGCCTCCTACACTGGCCGTGTGGCGACCACCGACTGGCAGAGCGACCTCCGCAAGCGCGGGTACCGGCTGACTCCGCAGCGCCAGCTCGTGCTGGAGGCCGTGGACAAGCTGGAACACGCGACACCCGACGACATCCTCAACGAGGTGCGGCGCACGGCGGGCGGAGTGAACATCTCGACGGTGTACCGGACCCTGGAGCTGTTGGAGGAGCTGGGCCTGGTCAGCCACGCCCACCTGGGCCATGGCGCGCCGACGTACCACCTGGCGGACCGGCACCACCACCTCCATCTGGTCTGCCGGGACTGCAAGGAAGTGATCGAGGCCGATGTGTCGGAGGCGGCGTCCTTCACCGCCCACCTGCGCGAGACCTTCGGCTTCGAGACCGATATGAAGCACTTCGCGATCTTCGGGCGGTGTGCCACGTGCTCGGCGAAGACCTTGGCCGCCGAGTCCGCTCCGAAATCCGATGAGGAGCGCCCCGACGCCGAGTCGTAGGCTTATCCACATGCTGCGACCTTCACCCGCGAGCCCCCTGCTGTCGCTGCCCGGTGCGGTCTCCGCCGAGGCCCCGGACGAAGGCGTCGCCGCGCACTACGGCGACCTGTTCCGCGAACAGCGCGCGCTCGCCGACGGCACCGGCTTCGTGGATCTTTCGCACCGCGGAGTGGTCACGGTCAGCGGACCCGACCGGCTGAGCTGGCTGCATCTGCTGCTCACCCAGCACGTCAGCGAGCTGCCGCCCGGGCAGGCCACCGAGGCGCTGATCCTCTCCGCACACGGGCACATCGAGCACGCCCTGTATCTGGTGGACGACGGAGAGACGACATGGGCACATGTCGAGCCCGGCACCCAGGGTGATCTGATCGCCTACCTGGAGAGCATGAAGTTCTTCTACCAGGTGGAGGTGACGGACGCGACGGCCGACTACGCGGTCGTCCATCTGCCGGCGGGTTCGATCACGGACGTACCGGAGGGCGTGGTCGTACGGGAGACCGCGTACGGACGCGATCTGTTCCTGCCCCGCGCCGACCTGGAGTCCTTCGCCGCGGCGAACGGCCCGGCGATCGGGATCCTGGCGATGGAGGCGTTGCGTGTGGAAGCGCACCGTCCGCGCCTGGGGCTTGAGACCGACCACCGGACCATCCCGCACGAGCTGGGCTGGCTGCATACGGCCGTCCACCTGGACAAGGGCTGCTATCGCGGCCAGGAGACGGTGGCGCGCGTCCACAACCTGGGGAGGCCGCCGCGCCGGCTGGTCTTCCTGCACCTGGACGGCAGCGAGGTGAAGCTGCCGGCGCACGGCGCGCCAATACGGCTCGCGGAGGAGGGCGTGGAGGGGCGCCAGCTGGGGTTTGTGACGACGTCCGCGCGCCACCACGAGCTGGGCCCGATCGCCCTGGCGCTGATCAAGCGGAATGTGCCCGTCGATGCGGCGTTGATCGCGGACACGACGGCCGCGGCGCAGGAGGTCGTGGTCGAGCCGTAGCCCTGACGGGCGGGTGATCACACCTCGATCAGTACCGTGAACGGGCCGTTGTTGGTGAGCGAGACCTTCATCTGCGCTCCGAACCGGCCCGTTTCCACCTGCGCACCGAGCGCGCGCAGCTGTGCGACGACCTCGTCCACGAGCGGCTCGGCGATCTCGCCGGGCGCGGCCGCGTTCCAGGTCGGCCGACGCCCCTTGCGCACGTCACCGTAGAGAGTGAACTGGGAAATCACCAGGAGGGGCGCATCCAGGTCGGAGCAGGATTTCTCGCCCTCGAGGATGCGTAGCGACCAGAGCTTGCGTGCCAGTTGAGCCGCCTTCTCCTCGGTGTCCTCATGGGTGACCCCGACCAGCACACACAGTCCCTGGCCAACGATCTCGCCGACGGTTTCTCCGTCCACGGTGACCCTGGCCCCGTCCACTCTCTGCACCACAGCACGCATACGGACCATGATGCCCTGCACCCGTCCGGGTCCCATCAGCTGCGGTGACCATGCATATGTGGCATGTGCAGTGGCACGATGCATGCGGGCGGTGCGCACCTCGGCCACCTGGCGCCGCACCGGACGAGGGGACGGAACACGTATGAGTACACCTGGCGCCGGAGAGACCTCCAGCCCCGCGCCGACAGCCGGGATGACGGCGACCGCCGCCGCGACCGCGACCACCGCTTCCGCGGCCGCGACCAGCCCGGCCGCAAGCAGCTCCGCGGCGAGCACACCGTCGCGGCCGCCGTCGCAGCGGACGGCCTCGCCGGCCGGCGGTGCGCAGCCCGACCTGCGCACCCTGCGGCTCCCCGAACTGCGCACGCTGCGCCGTCAGTCGCAGCAGGAGGAAGCCGACCTGAGCTATCTGCGGCGGCTGCTCCAGGGCCGTATCGACATCCTGGCGGCCGAGCAGACGCAGCGTAAGTCCCCGCAGTCGCCGGTGGTCGCGGGGCCACCGGTCCTGGACCGGCTGTCGGAGATCCTCGCCGACGCACCGTCGCAGATCCGCTCCTCGGCCCGGCACGTCACGGTGGGCACCCCGCACAGCGAGGAGTACCGGCAACTGGCCGAGGACATGCTGGCCGAGGTCGAACTGTCAGACCTGGCGGCCCGTACGGACGTTGAGTTGCACCATGCGATGGGGCGGCTGGTGCGCTACGAGCAGCAGATCTCACGGCGGCGGCAGCAGTTGCAGCGGACGGCGGACGACTGCAGCTCCGAGATCGCCCGGCGGTACCGGGCGGGCGAGGCTCAAGTGGACGACCTGCTCGCCTGACGGACACCGCGCAAGCCGTCCCGAGCCGCGGGAAGGTTTGACGGAAAGCGGGAGCAGGCCCGGAAAAATTCGCGCGACCATCGCGCGGCGGGGCTCTAGCGTGACCGCATGAGCCTTGAAGTCCGTACGATCACCGACTCAGATCTGCCCGACTGGCTTCGCGCGATGTACACCGGTTTTCTCCGGCCGCCGGAGATCGGGGAGGAGGAGGTGGCCGCGCGGCGGGCTTACGGCTTCGAACCGGCCCGTGCGCAAGGGGCGTTCGACGCGGGGCGGTGTGTGGGTACGTACCGCAGCTTCGCGCAGGAGCTCTCGGTGCCCGGCGGCGCGGCGCTGCCCGCGAACGCGGTGAGCAATGTGACGGTCTCCCCCACGCACCGCAGACGCGGCCTGCTGAGCCGGATGATGGCCGAGGACCAGGCGCAGGCCAAGGAGCGCGGCGATGTGGTCTCGACGCTGATCGCCGCGGAGTACCCCATCTACGGGCGGTACGGCTTCGGCCCGGCCACCTGGATCACCGAGTGGGAGATCGATGTGCCGCGCGCGGGCCTGGATCCGCGCTGGTCGGGCCCGCAGGACGGGGGGCGGGTCGATCTGGTCGACGCGGTGGACGTACGGAAGCTGGGGCCGGAGCTCCACGACCGGCTGCGGGAGTCCCGGCACGGGGTGGTCAGCCGCGCCGAGCACGACTGGCGCCGGGCGACCGGCGCCCTCCGCTTCCCCTCCCTGCCGTGGACCGCGCCGTACTACGCGCTGTACCGGACGGCCGACGACCGGGTCGACGGCCTGCTGGCGTACACCGTGGACGACCGGTGGGAGGCGAAGCTCCCGCAGAACACGGCATCGGTCTTCGATCTGCTGGCGGTTTCGCCGGCGGCGGAGCGGGCGCTGTGGCATTTTCTGATGTCGATCGACTGGGTCACCAAGGTCGCCACCGGCCACCGCGCCCCCGACGACCTGCTCCCGCTGTTCCTCCCCGACCCGCGGGCCGCCCGCGTCACCGCGCACGCGGACTACCTGTGGATCCGGCTCCTGGACATCCCGCGTGCCCTTGAGGCCCGTACGTACCCGGTCTCCGGCTCGCTGGTCCTGGACGTCCACGACCCGGCGGGCCTGGCGGGCGGCCGCTTCCGGCTGGACGCCACTCCGGACGGCGCATCGTGTACGGCGACCACTCAGTCGCCGGACCTGGTGCTGGGGGTCGGCGACCTGGGGGCGCTCTACCTGGGCGATGAGTCGGCGACCCGGCTGACGGCGCTCGGCCGCGTCACCGAGGAACGCCCGGGCGCGGCGGCTCTGGCGGACACCCTGTTGCGTACCCCTCGTCGACCATGGTGCCCCGACACCTTCTGACGGACGCCGTGCCCCTGACGCCGATCGCCAAAGCTGTACATCATCAACCGGCGCCATGCGCGGTTTGGGATGTACCGCGTGGTGCAGCGGCCGGTAGGAGTGAGGCGAGTGGACGGCGCAGAGGGTGCGGAGGGGGCGGAGAGACGATCTTGCGCTCTTCCACGGGCGGTTGGGCCCGGGGGCCGTGAGCCGCAGGTCTCAGAGCGGTTTGGGCGTTCGGCTTCGTGGACCGGACTCAGCGATGGATCGACTCCATCGCGGCACCCTGGCCCACGAAGCGATATCCCGGC
>NZ_JBUEGC010000080.1:0-15870 GCF_054963655.1 Streptomyces sp. HSS9-12
GGCGCCTTGCAGCTGACCGCACCAGGTCACCTCGCTACCGGGCAAACCCCGGCTGACGCGGCACTAGTCCGCGAACGCGGGAAGGACCTCTTCAGCCATCATCTTCATGTTCTTGACGATCGCGTCGGTGGGCTGACCGACTGCGATGAGGCATGCCAGGTGGTCCACTCCAAGCTTTTCGTAGGACTTGAACCGCTCGATCATGCGATCGGGCGTGGTCAACACCGGGTCGGCGTACTTCTCCAGCAGGTTGTCCTTGGAGAAGGAATGCTGCTCAGGTGTCATCTTCCCGCGGTGCACGTAGTCACGGCTCTCGCCAACATCGCGGGTGGCGAGCCGCTCTTCCTTCGTGTCGACCGTGCCGGGACCCTTGACCAGGGCCATGTAGTAGTTGTACTCGCTCACGACGTCATCGAAGTACTCCAACGCCTCTTCCTCGGTACGACCGAGCCAGGTGTGGCGGAGCACCATGACCTCGCCGCGAGGATTCCCGGTCTTTTCGATCTCGTCGTTGTAACTCCCGATGAGCTCCTCAAGGTCGCCGTAGGGCTCGAAGTTGCCGTAGTTCGGCGCCGTGATCAGATTCAGGCCCTGCTGGGCGACCCGGCGAACACCGTCGTTGCTCTGCGATGCGACCCAGATGTCAGGATGTGGCTTCGTCGCCGGCTTTGGGACCAGGGTCGTCGGCGGGAATGAATAGAACTGGCCGTCATGAGACACGTCATCCTCGGTGAAGAGACGACGGACGATCTCCAACCCTTCTTCGTACATTGCCCGCTGGTTCTCCGGCTTCACCCCGAGCCGATCGAGTTGGAACCTGCTCCCACCGCGTGCCACGCCGATGCCGATCCGACCTGGCGCGAGATGATCCAGCAGGCTCATCTCGGAAGCGACCAGGAGCGGGTTGTAAGCCGGCAGGACGACCACACCCGGGACGATCCGCAGCCGCTTGGTCCGCTGAGCCGCGACCGTCGCGAACATCATCGCCGAGGGATTGGCTACGTAGTTCTGGAACTGGTTCTCGTTGATCGTGATCCCCTCGAAGCCGAACTCCTCAGCGGCATCGACGATCCTGAGCATGCTGTCCAAAACCTCGGACCAGGGCCGGGTCATGTCCGGATAAAAGAACGGCGCCGTAACCCAGAACTTCATTGCCATCGTGTTTTCCTCAACTCTTGTTCGCTAACGTCCAAGGGGACCGTAGGACTAAAGCCCGAGGCGCTCGGCGCGGCAGTCCACGGCGTCGGGAAAGACCACGATGCCGTGGACTGCTTCATGAGCGCCCCGTGGGTGAGTGGTTCAGTTGACGGCCGCGCCAGCCAGTGCGGGTCCGGTGAGCATGGGCGCGATGTAATCGCCGTACCATTCCTGCGGCACCGGCGCCTCACTGGCAGCGATCAACTCAGAGAAGTCCCACTTCTTCAGCAGCTTTCCGTTGCGGAAGACGGGCTTGAGCAGGTTCTGCTCGGGGCTGACGGAGTCGCGCGGTACGGTCTTGTACTCACCGTCCTCCAGGATGAGGGCGAGCCGCCCGGCCTTGGACCTCTTGAAGCTGGCCCCGGTGGGCTGCTTGGCAATGTCGCGCCACTCACCGTTGACGCAAACGGCGTTTGCCTTCTGTGCGAAGTTGTTGGTGTCGCGGTTGACGTGCTGGAGGAGGCCGCCGCCCATGCCGAAGACGGCGTTGTCGGCCGCCAGGCCGCGGCGCTCCATCTCGATGAAGATCGCCCGGAGGCTCTCGCCGGTGACGCCGTCGCCCTGCACCACTCGGATGAACGGAGGGAGGATCTTGAAGCCCTTGCTGTTGACTTCGTAGCCGAAGGCGTCCATGAGCCACTCGATGGTGTCGGAGGTGACCTGGACGACGTCGCCGGAGTCGGGGCGCGCGCCCACTATGCCGGGGAAGTTCTGGATCAATTCCTTCAGCTCGCCGCCGAGGATCCTCTTGACGCAGTGCTCGTGGTCGTAGGTGTCGGTCAAGACCAGCGCGAAGCCGTAGTCGCGGTAGGTCTCGAGCATGTTTCGGATGGCGTCGACCTCGAAGTCTCGCCCCCAGGCGGTGAAGCCGGCGTGTTCGGAGTTGGGGCCGGAGTTCGATGGAGCCACGGCGTTGTACCAGCGCTTGGCGGCGAGGATGCCCGGGGTGGTGTCGCTCTGGCTGAAGTTTACCAAGTGCGCCATGCCACCAAGTGCGGCGGACTGCTGCGAGCTGACCCCCCGTGCGCCATAGTCGTGAAGCATGTGCCGGAGCGCTCCCTCGTTGTCGGAAGTGCGCTCCAGGGCGGTGCGGATCACCTGCTTGCACAGCCAGCTCAGGGTGCCGATCGTGGTCGGGTACCACACCGCCCTCAGCAGGGCGGTCTCGAAGAAGCTGGTCACCCAGTAATACTTCGGGTCAGTGTTGATGAGCTGCACGAGCACGTTGTTGGTGGGCAGCACGGTGCCCTCGGGGATCGCCTCGATCTCGACGGGCAGATAGCCGTCGTGGTCTTTGATGATGCCCATCCAGTTGTCGCGGTTGAAGTGCATCCCCTGCTCGCGCATGAGGTACTCGGCCTCATCGACATCCTCAAGCGTCACGGGGCGCATGAGGTAGTCCCGGATGAAGGCTTGGAGGCCGACGAACATCGTGACGGGGAACTGGCCGCCGCGGGACTCGATGTACGACGAGATGTACTCGGTGCCCGGCGGGTACAGCGAGTAGTGGCAGTGCTTGTAGTTGTCGGTGTTGACGATGATGTTGTCGAACTGATCGCCCAGGGACATCTTTGTCCGTCCTCTCGGCCGCCCCGCGACTGGAGTAGTCGCCAGCGGACTATTAACGATTCGATAACAACGCCGAAGCATGCGGCCTGCAACCGCGACTTTCGCTGATCAGATCGTCGGGCCAGGGGTAGAAACCTTTCTAGCGGCGGACTGTATCAGCGGTAGATCGGCTCTGTAAACGGGGAGTTGCGATCGGCCGCAAGGGACCAGGGTGGGACCTGCTCTGCCCGGCCAGGGGTACCTGACGGCGGTGGAGCTCTCGATCGCGCTCGAAGATGTCGTGGCCGTGGAGGTTGGAGATCTCCGCCCCGCCACCCCATACCGCGGATCCCCGCGCGGCCGTCGCTGGGCGCGTCCCTCGTGTCCGGCGTGGCTTGCGGCCCCAGGTCACCTCAGCGGCCAGCGCGCGAACCCAGCGTGTGAAGCGGCGATGCACAGAGACCGACGGCTCCGGGCCACCCGCGACATCGGGGGACGCTGCGCCACAACGCGCGCCGGCCTAGGCCAGAGAGCTGCAGCAGTAGTTATGGAAAGCGTTCTATCCCTGAGCTGGAATCGGCTATGGTTAGCCTTCGCGACGTGAACGAAGTGCCGCATGACGAGACGTGAGGGGGGGACCTTGACCCGGAATTCGGGAGCCATGCCGATGCGCAGGCCCACGATGAAGGACGTTGCTGAGCGGGCAGGAGTCGCCGTCAGCACGGTGAGTTACGTGGTCAACGACAGCGGGCCCGTTGCCGCCGACCGGCGTGCACGGGTGCTGGAGGCTGTCCGCGCGCTGGGCTATTTGCCCAACGAGTCTGCTCGCAACCTCAAGCGGCATAGCGTGGCCACCGTAGGCCTCGTTGTCCCCGACCTCGTAAACCAGTACTTTGCGCTGATCGCCGAGGGAGTGGAGCAAGCCGCGTCCGAGAAGGACGTCTTGGTGGTGTTCTGCACACCGGAAGCGACCGGTGGCGGCGAGTCCTGGAACAGCAGGCTGCTACGCAGTCAGCGCCTCGACGGGCTCATCTACCTCTCCGGATCAGAGACGCGAATGGAGGCTCTGGTCGAGTTGACCCGGGTCGGCCCTGTCGTCCTCGTCGACGAAAAGCTCCCTGGATTCAACCTGCCGTCTGTGGTCTCGCAGAACCGCCGGGGTGCGAGGGAGATCGCCGCCCACCTCACCTCGCTCGGGCACGAGCGCCTAGCCATCCTTGGCGGTCCGCTCGAGCTCTGGACGGCCGAACAGCGCCTCTCGGGCTACCGCGAGGCCATCGCCGCCGCCGGACTGGATCCCGACGGCATCCCCGTGCTCGCAGGTGACTACAGGATGTCGTCGGGCGAGCAGCTGGCTGCCGAGATCCTGAGCCGCCCGGCGGACGATCGGCCCACTGCTTTGATCTGCGCGAACGACCTCATGGCAATTGGGGCCCTGTCCTACTGTCGCCGCGCTGGCCTGCGGGTGCCGGAGGACGTCTCGGTGGTCGGATTCGATGACCTACCGTTCGCTTCCCTCCTCACTCCGGCTCTCACCACCGTCCGACAGCCCGCTCGGGAGATGGGCATTCAGGCCACCAAGCTGCTGCTCGGCATGGTCGACGGCGCCGATCCGACCCCTCCCCCTCCGTCACCGGTCTCTCTGAAGATCCGGGAGTCGACAAGCCCCCCCTCCGTCCACTGACGAGCGTAAGTGCATCAACGCCTGGCGGCTTACCAGACCCTGCAGCACGCCGCGACGTCGGAAGGACGGCGCACACATGACCCCTCCCCATCTGTACTCCAAGGTGACTGGAGGGTACCCACCGCCGACAACCCACTGGCCTGGTCTCTCGGAACATGTGCGCCTCTCTGGCTCGTTTCGGCCATCCTTGGCCCGACCGCGTTCACGCTGCTGTCATGTGCGACCTCAGGCGCGCTCGGTGTAGGACTTATACTGCTGCGTGGTCGCTCTAGCCGACTCGAATGGACTGTGGCGACATTCGCCATTGCAGGTGGACTTCTTGCCTGCATCACGACCCGTGCGGCGTGAGTGTCTGCAATGGCAGACAGACGTCAGAGTGGGTTGCCGCTCTCACCACTGGGAGCGCGAGGCTGTCCAGCGAGAGCGCGCGGCGTACGCGCCGCCTTGGGGGCCGACGGAGGCGCGTTGAGGTCTGCCAGCAGCAGCATCGTGCGGTCCAGCACGCTCAACAGGCGCTGTGCATAGGTGAGTTCGCCGTCGCTCTCGGGTCCGAACGCGGCGGCCAGGATCGCGCGGGTGCCGCACTCGACCAGGACCACGAGCCGCAGCAGCGGGTAGCCGAAGTCCAGCATCTCACCGGCCCGTTTCGGGTAGCGCCAGGTAATCGCCGGCTCGTCGGGCACGTGCAGCAAGGTCCCGTCGACAGCCACGGTCCGCAGGCCCCGCCAGAAGGAGCCGGTCTGGCCGCGGCGCCCCCGCCCCACGTCGGTTGGCAGTCGGCGGGCTGCGGACGTGGCGGCGGCGGATGGGTGTGGGACCTGCCACGAACGCTTGCGCACAAGAGCAGGCCTGGCTGAATGGAATCGCTTCTAACGAGCGTCCTGACGCGGCGGATCGCGCTTATGCCGCCAGATGTGACAAGGTCGGCCATGCCGTTGACGCCCATTGTCGAATCGATTATGTTCTCTTCCAGAGCGTAGCTGCAGTCCCACGCGCCCAGCGAAGCCCTCAGCCGAGTTCGTGCGCCCGGGGGGCTCGGCACAGTCGGCTAGACCGAGCCGCAACCGTGGCGTCGTCTGCCTCTTGGTGCCAGAAGTGAGGATGGGAAGAGATGTCGGACTTCAAGGACCTGGTGCGTTCGGCTTGGGATGCAGCCTGGAACCAAGGCGACTCCGATGCCTTGGATGAGATCGTCCACGCCGACTACGAGTTGGAGAACGCCGGGCTGGGGCGTACCTCGGGGCTGGCCGAGCTCAAGCGCCAGGTTCGCGACATGCGGGCTTCCATACCGGACCTGTGGACGACGGTGGACACGATCGTCGTGGACGGCGATGACTTCGCGCTTTTCTGGTCGGCAACCGGTACGTTCATGAACGCGTTCGGCGACGTCCCCCCGACGAGGCGTGCGCTGCACGCCCGAGGCGCCGTACAGGGAACCCTGCGCGATGGCCGGATCATCCGTGAGCGCGTGACCTGGGATCCGACGGTCGACATGCTGTCCGACCTGGGAGTACCTGGCCTGGGATCGGCGCTCGATGCGCCCACGGCGCCCAACGGCGCGGGCGAGGCGGTCGAGATGCCCAGCATCGAGGATCTCAAGGAGTTCAACCGGAAGTTCGTCACCGGTGTGACCGTGGTGACGACCATGGACTCCGCAGATCGGCCCCGCGGACTAGCCGTCAGCGCTTACATGCCCATCTCGCTGGACCCGCCACTGGTGGCCTTGTGTGTGCAGAAGACATCCTCGACCTACCCGTCGCTCTTCGAATCCAAGCACCTCGGCATCAACATCATCGCTAACACACAGCGTGCGGTCGTCGACAGATTCGCGTCCAAGTCGGACGACAAGTTCGCCGGACTCGACTGGCACGCCGGACCGGAAGGTTCCCCTCTGATCCGCGGGTCGGCCGCATCGATCGAGGCAGAGATCAAGGAACGCTTCCGCGCAAAAACTCATGTTCTGATCGTTGCGCAAGTCACCTACTTGGAGGTTTCCAGCTCGGATCCGATGGTCTACAAGGCCGCGAAGTTTTACGACGGCGCCACGCTGGAGGAGATCTAGCAGCCCCCGGCCTCCGGCATGCGATTGCATGAAGGCGATCGATCGCAAAGCCGTAGCGCCGATCGCCATCGCCGGAACGGCTCCACACGTGCTGTAACATCGCGCCAGGTGCCCGAGGGCGAGGAGAGCACCACGGCAAGGTCGAGTCGTGACCAGGCGTGCGGATGGTGATGGCCAGAGCGCGGCCGCGGACCCCGGATCTCGATCGGCGCCTCGGCGCCTCGGCGCGAGACCGTTCCTGGTGTTCGACGATGCCGCCGTCCCGGATTCGCAGCAATCTGCGCTGCGGTACCACCCGCCCGTCGCGTCACCCGGTGACCGGCTCGGGCATCCGCTCCCAGATGCCCATCGTGCGGTCGCCCTGCACGTTGCTGTGCCCGCGCACCGGGCACACCCCCGCGCCGGGGCGGCCGAGGTTGCCGCGCAGCAGCAGGAAGTTGACGATCTCGCGGATGGTAGGGACGCCGTGCCTGTGCTGGGTGAGACCCATCCCCCAGCACACGATCACCCGACGGCTCGATGCAGCCGCCCTCCATGTAGGCGCCGTGCGGGGAGACCTCCCCGGGCGCCAACGGGGTCACTGACTCTGCCCAGCGTTCTCCGGTGCCTCGGTGGCAAGCAGGTCCTCCAATTCGACCACCGCATCCCGGAGCTTGTCGGCGAAGACGAACATCTGGTCGGCCACCGGGCTCGGGGTGCTCAGGTAGAGGTTGAACCGGTCAGGCAGTAGCACATAAGCCACGCCGATACACCGGCTGCTGGTCGACCCGAAACCGAAGTACTGGATGTTGGTGGACGGTGCGGAACTGGTGCTCAGGTAGTCGTCCCGCATCGTGATCCAGCCCGGGGTCTCGTACAGGGCGAGCGGCTCGGTCACCCCCAGCTCCTCGCCCCGCCGCTTCTGGATCAGCTGCAGCTCCCACAGGTGCTGCTCGGGCGCCTGGCCGGCCTGGCATTCCTTCGCCCGTGCCACGTGCTTCTCGGCAGCGGCCCGGAACGCCGCGCGACGGGTGGCCGTATCCGCCCCGGGGTCGTCCATCGCGGCTACGAAGCGCACGACCTCTCGTGTGACGACGCGCATCGCCTCGGTGCGCCCGCGCCGGTACTGACGCGTGGCGATCGACTCGTACGTGGCGCCCACGTGTCCCTTGGCGCGGTTGTGCGCGAGCTGGTAGGCCATCTGTACGAACGCGTCCGGCGAGATCCGCAGCTGCTTGGCCCGCTTCGTGCCGAAGTCCTCGAACGAGACGGTGGTGGTGGCGGTGGCCGCGCCATACGCCGCGAACGAGTCGGCAGCGGCCTGGACATCGGCCCGCAGGTCGGCGTCGAGTACGAATTCGATGGGCTCTATGGTCGGCAGGCCCTGCGACTGGGCCCCCGACTGCCGGGAGTGCTCCTCGGCCTCGGTGCCCAGCAGGCTGTCGACGAAGCTGAGGATCGTGGTCCCGTCCAGACCGCAGTGCTCCACATTGATGCCCGCCCTGCCGTCCGCGAAGACCAGCAGGGACACGGCCTTGTCGAACCAGCGGTTGCCGCTGTTGCCGTGCAGCAGCTGGTCGCACGCCTCGAGGGTGTCCTTGGGCGCGAAGTCCTCCAGGCATACGCAGAACAGCGCGGTCTCCACCTCGTCGAGCGATTCCGCGTTGCGGGGATGGCAGGCGAGCAGGGCGTCCCGGCTGGCCGCCCACTCGGCTCGGGCCTTGGTGGTGAGATGACCGACGGAGGTGTCCGGCGCGGCCGCCACCGCACCGGTCTTCATGACGGCGCGCAGCCCGGCGGCGAGATCCTCCAGCGTGTGCGGAACGCCGTCCGCGCCCAGCACCTCCATACGGAACATGTTTCCGCGGAAGAACACCACGATGTGCCGCGCCTGTGACGGGCCGGGCCACTCCTCGCTGTAGGGCACCCGGACGGTGTCCTGCACAGCGCCGGGAATGCGCGTGGCGGAGAAGAGGAACTTGTTCTGCTCCATCGTGAGCGCCTGGCCCCGCTGCACGATCGGCGGCATGAGTTCCCGGTCGAGCCGCCGCTTGTAGTTGAGGGCCCCGGCGATGAGGCCGGCTGCCCGCTCCGCCTGCGACTGGTCGACGTCCTGGAAGAGGAAGAGGAAGTTCGCGTTGAGCGCGATGCGGTCACGGCGCCCCAGGTACCGGTACGGCCAGAACGTGTCGAGCCAGCTGTGTACGCCCTCCTCGGCGTTGTACTGCTCGAGCGCCGCGTGGAGCTTGCGGCCGGGTCCGTCCGGGCGGAGGAAGGAGGCCACTTCCGCCTCCGTCGCCGCCAGCTCTTCTGCGGTCAGCAGCGGAGCGCACCACTCGATGAACCTCTGGCAGCTGTCCTCCAACGTGGGCAGCGGTACGCGCGGCAGGCGGTCCTCGTTGGCGAAGGTGGGGGTGGGGGCTGCGGCGGCTGTTCCCTGACTGGCGTTCACTGTGTTCCCTCGATGTTCCGGATGATTGTGGGGAGTTGAATGATTACGTGGGGGTCGCTGCGAGGTCCACGACTGCGCGGCCGTTGCTGCGTCGCGAACGAGAGAAGTAGAGCTGCGCGTAGAACCAGCCGTCGGTTTCCAGACCGCGCGGATCCACACCGACGGACGCGAGCGTGTCGAGAACGCGGGTCTGCTCCTCGGGAGAGGCGAACCGCCGCTGCTTGAACAGGCCCTCGACCTGCACGGTTTCGTACCCCGCTGCCGCAAGGCTGTCCGCCACGGGCTCAAAGGAGAACATCCGCAGGACGAAGTGCGCCATCCACGGTTTGTGGTCGCCCTGCGCATTGACGACCCGTGAGATGGTCTTCTCGGTGACGTAGCCGATACAGCCCGTCGAGATGACGAGATCCGTCCCGGCGAGCTGCTCGCGTTGCCGCTCGGTCGGGTCATGCTCTTCCAGGTTGGCATGCACCGCGTCGTCGAGGAACCCGGCCGAAAGTGCGTATGACAGGGCGCGCTCCGAGGTGTCGAGTCCCACGAATCGGGCGCGTGTCGAGCCGTGACGTGCCCGGACCAGCTCCTGGTCGCGGCTCACCAGTGTGCTGACACTCAGCGTGCCGGCATCGGCGTAACGCTCGTACAGTTCGTCCATCGTCGCATCGCATTTCAGCAGAGCTGCGTTGACGCCGTACGAGCAGCCGATGTCCAGCACTTTCGGCGTCCGGCCCTGCTGCCAGTCGCGGTATTCATTGATGAGCTTGGTGAAATAGGGTTTGGCCAGCTGCGGAATGCAGTAGTCGAGCTTGCGCAGCGTACTGAAGTACGCCCGGGGGTCGGGCTGCGTATAGATATCGTCGAGTGTGACTTTTCCAGTGGTGTCGAAATGCACGGGGCGGCACTCCTCCGTGGATTGCAGAGTGGGGGGATGGGTGGGTGGCGGTGCACATCGCCGACCGACTCCTTAATCCAGCAGCTGGTCGACCCGCACAGCACGGTTCTCGGCCTCCAGATGCTGGGGCAGCACGCGGCCGAAAAGCTGTTCCGTCCGCGCTACGCTCCCGATGACTCCGGGACGTTCACTGTAGGCGAATATCGCCGAGTGACGCGCGGCCGCACCCTGTACTTCACTCACGCGGTGCAGCGAGTAACGGCCTTTGAAGAGCTGCAGATCCCCCGGGCGGAGCGTGAGGCGACGGATCAGGTGTTCGCCGCGGCCGACCACCACGTCCCGCACGTCGTCAAAATTCTCGGCCTCCGCCGAGCGGATGTTCGGGCAGTACTCGAAGATCCCGCCGGCCTCGGATTCCTGCGTGAGCATGCTCACCGTGAACTCGTTGGTGTCGAAGTGCCACGGATGCTCCATGCCCGGGTTCACCACGTTGAGGCACAGCCCGGACAAGGGGTCCGCGAGCTCGTGGAGACGGGGCAGGTCGAAGCAGTCGGCGATGAAACGCTGAAAGAGCTCGCTCGAATAGAGCTGCTGGATGATGAAATCCTCTGGAATACGATCGCGTGCCACGAACGCGTTGCCGCGCTCGAAGGCGATGCGACCCGGATGTCCTTCCGGCAGCGATGAGTCCACCGCGATATTGTAGGCGTTGACCGTTTCGACGTCGTAATACGCCCGAGAGGCGATCGACGCGCATTCGTGCTGGAGTGCCTCACTCAGGGACGGCCGGATGAAATTGGGCAGTACGCTGCAGCCTACGGTTCCCAGTTCCTGCCGGGTACGAGCGACCACGGATTTCCATTCAGCACCGTCCGGCTCCGACAGAGGATAACGATCCGTGTCGACCACCTGTCCAACCGTCAGAGCTTCCGCTGTGCTCATGAGGATCCTCTCCACGTGCCAGCTCACCGTCCCGGCCGGGGGCACCCCAGCCAATGCGGCGAATCCTGTCTTCGACACCCATCCGGGGCAAGCAGCACGGCCTACGCGGTGCCAGAGTCACCACCTCCCGCGCACAGACCATGCTCGTAACGCCTTCCCGTCCTGCTCGTGATCCTCAGAGGGTCTAGCACATGTATTGCTGCCCATTCATGGCTATGCGGTTGTCTGTGACACGAGACACTGAGGTGATCTCAGCAAGAGTGCATAAACCGCCATCTGACTGCTGGTCACCCGAAACGACAGCCGTGCATGCGGTACGAGGCAGCTCATGCCGCCACTGCCCCGGCGGGAGGTGCGCGCCGCACCGCTGACGAGTGCGACTGTGGCTGACCATGAGGGCGGGCCCTCCCCCGCCACCGCCGTGCTCGACCGACTGGCCGCACGCCTGCGGCGATCACTCACCGTAGCGGACGCGGGCTCGCCAAGCGGCATCGCGGCGCCTGGTCGTGGTACACGGGCTCTATTTCCGGCCGGTATTGGAACTCTCAATCCTGCGGGGACGAGCAAGGGAGTGGCCCTCCCGAACGCGGGGACGGCCTGACCAAACCCTCAGCACGAGCGGAAGCGAAGTCGTTCCTCTCCAAGGCCGTGTGACCTAAGGGTTGATCGTCACCGTGGCTGTCAGAACCTGTCGCCGGTGCATCGTTCCGTCATGCCTCGAAGCGGTACCCCATACCCGGCTCCGTGATGAAGTGCTTCGGGTGCGAGGGGTCCGCCTCGAGTTTGCGGCGCAGCTGCGCCATGTAGACGCGCAGGTAGTTGGTCTGGTCACCGTAGGAGGGGCCCCAGACCTCGTGCAGCAGTTGCTTCTGGGCGACCAGGCGGCCGGCGTTGCGTACCAGCACCTCGAGGATGTGCCATTCGGTGGGCGTGAGACGGACGCTGCGGCCGTCCCGGTGTGCCTTCTTGGCGACCAGGTCGACGGTGAAGGTATCGGTCTCGACGATCGCGGTGGCCTCGCCCGAGCCTACGGGTTCGGCGCGACGGACGGCCGCCCGTAGCCGGGCGAGCAGCTCGTCCATGCCGAAGGGCTTGGTGACGTAGTCGTCCGCGCCTGCGTCGAGGGCCTCGACCTTCTCGTCGGAGGTCTGGCGGGCGGAGAGCACGATGATCGGCACCCGGTTCCAGCCGCGCAGCCCCTTGATCACCTCGACGCCGTCCATGTCGGGCAGGCCGAGGTCGAGAATGACCACGTCCGGCGGGCGGGCAGCCGCGAGCCGGAGGGCGCTGGCACCGTCGGGGGCGGCGTCCACCTCGTACTTGCGGGCCTTCAGGTTGATGACGAGGGCGCGCACGATCTGCGGCTCGTCCTCCACCACCAGCACCCGGGTCATTGATGTGTCGCCTTCCTGTCGTAGGGGGTCATGAGGTGGCCCTGGCCGCGAGATCGGGCCGGGCCGGCGGGCCGCCGGACGCGGCCTGGAGGGTGAGCACCATGGTCATGCCGCCTCCGGGGGTGTCCTCGGCCGACAGCATGCCGCCCATCGCCTCGGCGAAGCCGCGGGCGACCGCGAGGCCCAGGCCGACGCCGGCGCCACGCGGTGCGTCGCCGTAGCGCTGGAAGGGCGCGAAAATCCGTTCCTTCTCATCGTCCGGCACACCGGGGCCGCCGTCCACGACCCGCAGTTCGACGCGGTTGCCCAGTGCGCTGGCGGCGACGAGCACCGGCTTGCCGTCGGGGTTGTACTTGACGGCGTTCTCCACGATGTTGGCGACGCTGCGCTCCAGGAGTCCGGGGTCCACGGCGACCATGGGCAGCACTTCGGGGATGTCGAGTACGACGCTGCCGTCGGGGACGCCGCCGAGCGCCTTGGGCACCACCTCGTCCAGGTCGATCTCGCGGATGAGCGGGGTGACGGTGCCGGTCTGCAGCCGGGACATGTCCAGCAGATTGCCGACCAGGTGGTCGAGACGGTCCGCGCCTTCCTCGATGCCGGCGAGGAGCTCCGCCTCGTCCTCGGGGGACCAGGACACATCGTCGGCGCGCAGCGAGGTGACGGCAGCCTTGATGGCGGCCAGCGGGGTGCGCAGGTCGTGGGAGACGGCGGCGAGCAGGGCGGTGCGGATCCGGTTGCCCTCGTCCAGCTCACGGGCACGTTCCGCCTCGCCGACCAGCCGCTGCCGGTCGAGGACGACAGCGGCCTGAGCTGCGAAGGCAGCCAGCACCCGGCGGTCCTCGGCAGGCAGGACGCGGCCTGTCAGCGCGAGCGCCATGTTGTCGCCGACGGGCATGTCGACGTCCGCGTCCTCGGGCCGTACGGGCGGCGGGCCGCCATCCGTACGGCTGACGCTCCCCGCGCAGGTCCAGGGATCCACATCGCTCCGCCGCTCCAGCAGCGCCACGCAGTCCATGCCGAAGGTCTCGCGAACGCGCTCCAGCAGCGTTTCCAGGCTGGTCTCACCGCGCAGCACATTGCCCGCGAGGAAGGACAGGATCTCGGATTCGGCGCGCAGCCGGGCGGCTTGGTGGGTACGCCGGGCAGCGAGGTCGACCACAGAGGCGACTGAAACCGCGACAGACACGAAGATCACGAGGGCGACGATGTTCTTCGGGTCCGCGATCGTCAGTCGGTGGAGGGGCGGGGTGAAGAAGTAGTTCAGGAGCAGGGAGCCGACGGCCGCCGAGGCGAGCGCCGGGAGCAGGCCTCCCATCAGCGCGGCCGCCACCGTCAGCGCCAGGAACAGCAGCATGTCGTTGGCGAGGCCGAGGTCCGGCAGCACGCTGGTCAGCAGCAGGGTGAGCGGCACCGGCCCCACCACGCCGGCCAGCCAGCCGGCGATGATCCGGGAGCGGCCGAGGCGGGCGCCGCGGGCGACGGGCAGTCCGCGGCCCTTGGCCGCCTCCTCGTGAGTGATGATGTGCACATCCAGGTCCGGGCCGGACTCCCGGGCGACGGTGGCGCCGACGCCGGGCCCGAAGATGTACTGCCAGGCCTTGCGGCGGCTGGTGCCCAGCACGATCTGGGTGGCGTTCACACCCCGCGCGAACTCCAGCAGCGCGGTCGGGATGTCGTCGCCGATGACGTGGTGGAAGGTTCCGCCAAGATCCTCGACGAGGGTGCGCTGGACGGCCAGCTCCTTCGGTGAGCCGGAGGTCAGCCCGTCGCTGCGGGCCACGTAGACAGCCAGGATCTCGCCTCCGGCGCCCTTGGTGGCCATTCGTGCCGCGCGGCGGATGAGCGTACGGCCCTCGGGGCCGCCGGTGAGGCCGACGACGATGCGCTCGCGGGCCTGCCAGATCGTCGAGATGGTGTGTTCGGTCCGGTACTGCTGGAGGTATTCGTCGACCCGGTCGGCGGTCCACAGCAGGGCCAACTCACGCAGAGCGGTGAGGTTGCCGGGCCGGAAGTAGTTCGACAGGGCCGCGTCGACCTTGTCGGGGGCGTAGATGTTGCCGTGCGCCATACGGCGGCGCAGGGCGTGCGGCGACATGTCGACCAGCTCGATCTGGTCGGCACGCCGTACGACCTCATCGGGCACGGTCTCGCGCTGCCGCACACCGGTTATCGACTCGACGACATCACCCAGCGACTCCAGGTGCTGGATGTTGACCGTGGAGACGACGTCGATACCGGCCTGGAGGAGCTCCTCGATGTCCTGCCAGCGCTTCTCGTTGCGCGAGCCGGGGATGTTGGTGTGAGCGAGTTCGTCGACGAGCGCGACGGCCGGCCGCCGGGCCAGCACCGCGTCCACATCCATCTCGGTGAAGACGGCGTCGCGGTACTCGATCTCGCGGCGTGGCACCTGCTCGAGGCCGTGGAGCATCACCTCGGTACGGGGCCGCCCGTGGTGCTCCACGAATCCGACGACGACGTCGGTGCCCCGCTCGACACGCCGATGTGCCTCGGACAGCATCGCGTAGGTCTTGCCGACGCCCGGTGCCGCACCGAGATAGATCCGGAGCTTGCCGCGTCCCATGATCCCCTTCTCTTCCAGATGACCGTGTACCGGCTGCCCGGACCGTACGAACAAACATAACCAGAGCGGGACCGGTCACCATGATCAGCATCCGCGGGTATCGGCTCCACGATGGTGACCTGCGAATATCCCCCAGGGCGCAGCGGGAGCCGTTGGCTGGTGGAGCCGGCTCCCGCTGCTGCCGATGACGCCGGTCAGTTGCCGGTCAGCTGCTTCAGCGCGAGGTTGAGCCGGAGCACGTTGACGTGCGGCTCGCCGATGAAGCCGAGGATCCGTCCGTCTGTGTGGTCCTTGACCAGCTTCTCCACCTGCTTCACATCGAGGTCGTTCCTCTCCGCGATGCGGTGCACCTGGAGTTCGGCGTACTCGGGCGAGATGTGCGGGTCCAGGCCGGAGCCGGAGGAGGTGACCGCATCGGCGGGCACGTCCGTGGGCTTGACCTTGTAGTCCGCGGTGGAGTTGTCCTTGATGACCGCGGCCTTGGCGTCCTTCACCCACGTGATCAGGTCCTCGTTGTCTCCGGACCGGTTGGTCGCGCCGGAGAGGATGATCTTGTACTGGGTGTTGACGCTGTTCGTACCGAGGCCGCCCGACGGCCGCGGCTGGAACCACCTCAGGTCCGGGTCCGGGGTCTCCTGGCCCTTCTTCAGCGGCAGGTTGTAGGTCTGGCCGATGAGCTCGGAGCCGACGACCTTGCCGTCGGCCTTGATCTCCGAGCCGTTCGCCTTTCCGTTGAACAGGGCCTGGGCGATGCCGGTGACCGCCAGGGGGTAGATGACGCCGGTCACCAGGGTGAGGACCAGGAGGGCACGGATGCCCGCTCCGATCAACCGGGCGGTGTTCGTAACCGAATTGTTCATGGCGATCAGCCGATTCCGGGGATGAGGGAGATGAGCAGGTCGATGAGCTTGATGCCGATGAACGGGGCGATCAGCCCGCCCAGGCCGTAGATCCCGAGGTTGCGGCGGAGCATCTTGTCGGCGCTGGTGGGCCGGTACCGCACGCCCTTCAGGGCGAGCGGCACCAGCGCGATGATGATCAGCGCGTTGAAGATGACCGCGGAGAGGATCGCGGACTCCGGCGAGGTCAGGCCCATGATGTTGAGCTTGTCCAGGCCCGGGTATGCCACCGCGAACATC
>NZ_JBUEGC010000081.1:0-15714 GCF_054963655.1 Streptomyces sp. HSS9-12
CGCGGTCCCTGGGAGCCGGCCGAGGTACCCGCCCGCATCGCACGGGCCGTCCGCGCCTACATGTACACCGCCCAACTCGCCTACGGCGCATTCGATTTCACCGAGGACGAGGACGGCACCTGGTGGTTCCTCGAGTGCAACCAGGGCGGACAATTCGGCTTCATCCAGTTGGAGACCGATCAGCCCATCGCCGAAGCCGTCGCCGCCTGGCTGGCTTTGCGCACTGCGATATGACACTCGGCGGAGCCGGAGGCCCGGCACGCTCCGAGTGCCGGGCCGTGGGTGGTGGTCGACTTCCGGTCAGGCTGATGGCCGCCCAGAAGTCGTCGAGTGACCACACGCGGTCATCGTTGGCATGAACATTCACAATACCCGGGCGGGAGTCCAATTGTCAAACGAGGAAATGCGTCGCGAGCAGGAATTCATCGATCTGCTCTACGAGCGCCTCGCCGAGCTGCGGACCCAAGCCGCGGCGGCAGTACAAGACGCCCTGCTGCTCGACGGGAGCACCTCCCAGACCCGGCTGGAACGCGATGTGCTGGTGGCCGAGCAGTCCGGGCTGCTCGCCGCCTTCAACGCCGGCGAGCAAGGGCTGTGCTTCGGCCACCTGGCCTTCCGCGACAGCCGTGACTACCACATCGGCCGCATCGGCATCCGGCGGGACGACGCGGACCGTACCCCGTTGGTCATCGACTGGCGGGCGGACGTGGCGCGACCGTTCTATCTCGCCACGGGGTACACCCCGATGGGGCTCCGCCGCAGGCGCCACATCACTACCGAGGGCCGAAAAGTCACCGCCCTGCACGATGAGATCCTGGACCTCACCGACACCCAGCGCACCGGGCATGAAGGCGCCGACGCGGACGCCGTACTGCTCGCCGCGCTGGACGCGGCGCGCACCGGCCGGATGCACGACATCGTGCAGACCATCCAGGCCGAACAGGACCGGATCATCCGTGCTCCGCACCGCGGCGTCCTTGTCGTCGAAGGCGGCCCCGGCACCGGCAAGACCGCCGTCGCGCTGCACCGCGCCGCGTATCTGCTGTACGCGTACCGTGAGCAACTGGCCCGCCGCGCCGTGTTGATCGTCGGCCCGAACCCGGCGTTCCTCGGCTACATCTCCGAGGTGCTGCCCTCGCTCGGCGAGACAGGAGTCCTCCTCGCCACGCCCGCCGAGCTCTTCCCTGGCGTGACCGCGACCGGTACGGACACGCCCGAGGCCGCCAAGGTCAAGGGCAGCGCCGCGATGGCCGACGCCCTGGCCGCGTACGTAGGGGACCGTCAGTCCTTGCCCGAGCCCGCCACCGTCATCGCGCACGAGGACGGCGATCTGCTGCTGGACCCGGACATCGTCCTGGAGGCCCGCTACCAGGCGCGCCAGACCAAACTTCCGCACAACCTCGCCCGCCCGTACTTCGCCTTCCGCATCATCGACACGCTGACGGCACAGCTGGCCGACCGCATCGGCGCGGATCCGTACGGCGGGCCGAATCTCCTCGGCCCGGATGACATCGCCCAACTCGGCAAGGCGATCGCGGCCAGCGCCGAAGTGCACTCCGCCATCGAGGAGTTGTGGCCTGCCCTTACTCCGCAGCAGCTGGTCGCCGACTTCCTCGCCGACCCCGTCCACCTCCCCGACGCCGACGCGGACGCGATCCGCCGAGAGGGCGGCGACTGGACCCCCGCGGACATTCCCCTGCTCGACGAGGCCGCCGAACTCCTCGGCGAGGACGACTCGGCAGCCCGCGCCGCCGCCGAGGCCCAGCGCCAGGAGCGGATCGCGTACGCACAAGGAGTGCTCGATCTGTCCTACGGCTCCCGCACCCAGGAGTTCGAGGACCGCCACGACGAGGATTCGGAGGTGCTGGCCGCGCACGACCTGGTCGACGCGGAACGGCTCGCGGACCGGCATGAGGAGATCGACCACCGCAGCGCCGCCGAGCGCGCCGCCGCCGACCGCACCTGGACCTACGGTCACATCATCGTGGACGAGGCACAGGAGCTGTCCGCGATGGCGTGGCGGCTGCTGATGCGCCGATGTCCGACCCGTTCGATGACGCTGGTCGGCGATCCGGCACAGACCGCGGAACCGGGCGGCTGCGGTTCGTGGGAGGCGATCCTCTCGCCGTACGTCGAGGATCGCTGGGAACACGTCAGGCTCGGCCTCAACTACCGCACGCCGGCAGAGATCATGGAGATCGCCGCGGAGGTGATCCGGTCCGTGCACTCCTCCTTCGAACCGCCGCGCTCGGTCCGCTCAACGGGCGTACGTCCCTGGGCGCACCGCACCAACGACCTACCGCGCGCGGTTGCTGACGCCGTCGCACGCGAGACCCCGGAGGAAGGCCGCCTCGCGGTCATAGCTCCGCGCTCCCGCCACCAAGCTCTGTCGGCCGCCCTGCCGACAGCCTCCGCCGGCCCGTGCCCTGATCTGACCAGCCCGGTGGTGCTGCTCGATCCACGGCAGGGCAAGGGGCTGGAATTCGACACAGTGATCGTGGTGGAGCCAGCGGAGTTCGGTGTGAGTGACCTGTACGTCGCACTCACGCGGGCGACGCAGCGGCTGGGCGTGGTGCACACGGGGGTACTGCCGGCCGGGCTGGAGGGGCGCTGGTGGTGAACGTCTGCGCCGGGCGCGCCATGTAGGGCAACGGCGCGGGCCCCGCTCGGGCAGCCGGGCGATTGTCAGTGTTCGGGTTCGAGGCCTCGGTCAACACCACCATCATCTGTTCCCTGGCGATTGGCCGGCACCAGCGTGTTCCCCGTTCACGCACCGGAGCCGGCGAACTTCCCGCTGTACCCGGGGCCGGTCCGGACAGCCGGCGGCGGGCGCACCGGCGACCGCTCCGACCGGGGGGCAGATCTGCGTCTTCCGCCCCGTGGGCGCCCGCCCGGCCTAGTGCCGCCAGCGATCGCGCAGGACGTCTGAGGCGGAAAACGAGGCCCGGCCGGGGCGGTCGCCGAGACCGTGCTCGGAGAGCGGACCCACCGTCAGGCCGCGGTCGCGGCAAGCCTCCACGAAGCCAGGAAGCGCGCCCAGAGACGACCGCCAGATGCCGGGGGCGCTCATCCGGGCCGAATCGTGCAAGAGGACGGTCGCACCGCCCCGCAGTCCCTTCAGGAGTTCGGAGAGTACGGTGCCGGGATCGGTCTGGGGCACCCAGTCGTGCCCCCAGACGGACCACAGCACCGGCTGCAGGCCCGCTCGGCGCGCGGCCGCCCAGCGGCCTCCGGTGAGAACGCCGTACGGGGGCCGGTACCACCGCGGCCGCCGGCCGCAGAGCTGGCGGATCGCGTCCGCCGCGCGCGCGATGTCGCGGACATCGCGCCACGGCCCGGGCCGCCACGGCCGCTCATGGTGCCAGCCGTGGACAGCGATGTCGTGCCCCTGATCCGCGATCTGCCGCGCGATCCCGCGGTGGCGCTCCAGCTCGCTGCCGAGGACGAAGAACGTCGCCCGCACCGAGAGCCGGTCCAGCTCCCGCAGGAAGAGCGGCGTGCTGCGCGGATCGGGCCCGTCGTCGAAGGTCAGCGCCACATGGCCGGGATCGCCCTGCCCGTCCAGCCGGGGGCTCAGCGTGCGGCGTACGAGCGGCAGCCAGGTGGCCGCGGGTCCGATGTGCCAGGCCGCACCGGCGATGGCCGCGCCGGTGACACCGCGGCGAACGGCAGAGGCGCTCACCCCGCTCACCACAGCTGCTCCACCTTCCGCCCCGAAACCACCGGCGATCTGGCCAGCTGCACGCTTCCCAGCACGAGCACGGCCAGTGCCACGATCTCCGGCCCGATCCGGGCACCGAGGGCGATGCTCTCCTCGAACAGCACAGCGCCGAGCACCACGCTCAGGAGCGAGTCCCCCAGAGTGAGTGCGGGCTGCGATGCCACCAGAGGTCCCGAACGCAACGTCACCTGCAGCAATACGAAGGTGATCAGCCCCACAGCGAAGGTTGCGTACGGTTGCCAGGCGGTGATGAACGCGTCGAACCCGCCGGCCAGCTGCCCGAGCGCGTCCTTCATCAGCGCGGCAGTGCACGAGAAGCCCATGGCGGTCGCCGTACCGAGCACCGCGGCCCGAGGCGCGGGCGGAAGACGCAGCGACAAGGCGATCAGCACGCCGGACAGCACCGTAACCGGCACCGCCACCAGCAACCAGGTGCCCCCGGAGGCGGTGGAGTTGCCGCCCGACGGCTCGGCCAGGCGCAGGAAAACGGCCAGCCCGGCTGCCATGGCGAAGAACGCGACCCAGGTACGCGCATCCGGTCGTCGACGGAACACCACGCTGCCCACCACGAGAGTGAACGGCAGTTCGGTGGTCATCACAGGCTGCACCACCGCCAATGGCCCCGTGGCCAGGGCGCCCGCCTGGCAGAGGCCCGAGGCAACCAGCGTGCCGGCCCCCCACAGCCAAACGGGCCGGCGAAGCAGGCTGAAAAGCCAGGAGAACCGCGTGGCAGAGGGGCCGGGCTCCTCGGCGGCCGCGGCGCGGCGTTGCAGCACCGAGGCAGCGGCGTTGCCGAGTGCGGCCAGCAGCGCGAGGACGATCGCCAGCGATGTCATGGCACCGTGGGTCTCGATCGCCTCGTCGGCTCTGCGGATGACACTCTTCCCGCCCTCATCCGAAGCGTTTCGCCAAAGCGCGGAAGAGCCGTGGGGTGGCCCCGTGCATACGGGCGGGGAAGGCGAGCCAGGACGGTACGAACACCTCTTCCCGCCCGGATGCCAGGGCTTCCCAAACGGCATTGGCAACGCGGCGCGCAGGGATCAGACGCGGCCTGGTCCGGTGGTACGGCACCCCTCTGGTGCCGAAGAAGGGAGTGTCCACGGCACCCGGCAGGACCATCGACACCCGGACCCGCGTCGAGCCGAGCTCGTAGCGCAGGCTGTCCGCGAAGCCCATCAGCCCCGCCTTCGTCGCGGAGTACACGGCCTCATCCCGTACCCCTACACATCCCGCCATGGAGCCGACCAGCACCACGTGCCCCTCGCCCCGGGAGACCATTCCCGGCAGCAAGAGCCGTACGAGGTGCAACACCGCGGAGAGGTTGACCGATACGACCCGGTCGATGTCTTCGGGCGGCATCCCGACGAAAGGCCCGGCCCAGCCGATGCCCGCCCCGGCGACGAGTGCGTCGACCCGCCCGCCGCGCTCCACGGCTTCCGCCGCCAGATACTCGCGGGAATGCGGGTCGGTGAGCTCGGCGGACAGAGGTGTTCCCGAGGTGGCCCTCGCGACCTGTGACAACCGGGTCTCGTCGCGTCCGTTGAGCAACAGCTGCCAGCCGCCCTCGGCGGCGAGCCGCTCGGCGACCGCGGCGCCGATACCCGAGGACGCGCCCGTGATGAGGGCAACCGGCCGATCCGTCCGGAACACCGGCCTGCGGCGGGATCTGTCGATCACCATCGATCCTCCGGGATCCTCAGAAGGTGGGCTCCCAGAATCCTCGCTACCAGGCACGGGAACGTGTCCGGCGCGCACACCGATCCACCCGAACAGCTCGATTCACCACATTTCCCGTGCGGCATTCAACGCTACGGCACACCACCTCCACCCCTGGAGACTCATGGAGCGGCGTTTCCTGGTCCTCAGCGCCAGCATGGGCGCCGGCCATGACATTGCGGCAGGGGAACTCGCGCGCCGCCTGCGTGCCCGCGGCGACCATGCGCTGGTGCTCGACGTCCTCGCCCTGCTGCCACCGGCTGTCGGACCCGCTCTGCGCCTTGGATACCGGGCGTCGATCCGCTACGTGCCCCAGGTCTACGGAGCGATTTACGGCGCCTTCCTCGCCCCGGGGCAAGGGCGACGGCCCGGTGTCTCACCCCTGGCCGCGCTCGCCGAACGCCGGCTCATGGAATGGGTGAACCGCTGGCGGCCCGACGCCGTCGTCTCCACCTTCCACCTGGCAGCCCATATCACCGGGCGCCTGCGCGCCCGCAAGGTGCTCGAAGTCCCCACGGCGGTCTACGTCATCGACTTCGCCGTGCACCGAGGATGGCTGCACTCCGGAAACGACATGTACCTCTGCGTCTCGGACGCGGCTGCCGACACAGCCCGGGAAGACACCGGCCGGCCCGCGTATGTCCCGGGACCGGTGGTCGCTCCGCAGTTCAGCGCGGTCCCGGCCGCCCTGGGCGCGCCCTGGCGCACCGTGTTCAACGACCGGGCCCCCGGCCGTCCGCCTGTCCTGGTCTCGTCCGGGGCCTGGGGAGTCGGCCCAGGGCTGGAGGCCACGGCCCGCGAACTCTCGCACCACGGCTGTCTCCCCGTACTGCTGTGTGGGCGGGATGGGGGCCTGCGCCGCCGGGCGACCCGGCTTTCCGGTGTGCTGGCTTTGGGCTGGGTGGACGACATGCCCGGCCTCATGTCAGCCGCCAGAGCCCTGGTGGACAACGCCGCGGGCCAGACGGCCGTACAGGCCCTGGCCGCGGAGCTCCCCGTGATCGGCTACCGTCCGATCCCGGGTCATGGGACGGAGGGCGTACGGGAGATGGCGGCGGCGGGTCTGTCCGCCTACGCGGCCGACGCGGGGGAGCTGAAGTCGACGCTCAACCGGCTGCTGGAGCCGGGCCCGGAACGGAGCCGGCGCATCGCCTTGGGAAAGTCGGCGTTCAAGGGGGACGCCGCCCAGCTCATCGCCGACACGGTCAGCGCTCGGTAACTCGGCACAGGCGGCGGTCAGAAAGCCCGCCGGCACCAGCCAGGGGCGCGGCTTCCGGTCGGCCAGTACGCCGGACAGCGGCCGCAGCACACTGGAGCGACACCTCCGAGCAGCTTCAACCGCGTCGGCATGTCGGCCCCTGTGAACTCCGGTGCCGCCTCGCCCAGTAGCTGCCGGGCCACCGAGTCGGCCATCCGGTAACCGGGGGCGACCAGTCCGTAGCAGTGCCCTTCCACCGCCGCGCACTCACCGACCGCCCAGATCCGCTCATCGTCCGTACGGCAGTGCCGGTCGACCAGGAAGCCGCCGCGTTCGCCCCGCGCCAGGCCCGCGGCGGCGGCAAGTTCGTCCGCGGGGCGGATACCCGCGCTGAAGACGACCAGGTCCGTCTCCAGCACCGTGCCGTCGCTGAGGGTGACCGCCCGCGCGGTGCCGTCCGGCCCCGGGTGGATCTCCTGGGGCGCCGTACCGCAGTGCAGACGCAGCCCCAGCTCCTCCAGCTGCCCGGCCAGAGCACGGCCCTCCTCCTCGCTGAGCTGGGCGGGCATCAGAGAGGGAGCCATCTCGACGACGTGGGGCCGCATCCCCAGCAGCCGCAGCGCGTCCGCGGCCTCCAGCCCGAGCACTCCACCGCCGATCACGACGCAGGGGCGGTCCTCGCCGGCCACCGAGCGGATCGCGTCCAGGTCGTCGATGGTCCGGTAGACGAAGCAGTTTCCCGCCTCGCGACCGCGCACCGGTGGGACAAGCGGCCGCGAGCCGGTCGCCAGCACCAGCGCGTCGTAGCCGACCTCATCCCCGTCCGCGGTACGCACCGTGCGGGCGCCGGCGTCGATGGCGACGGCCGGGCAGCCCAGCCGGAGATCCACCAGCGGGTCGCCGAGAAAGTCCGGGCCGAACAGGCTCAGGTCCTCCGCGCTCTTCCCGGCCAGATATGTCGAGAGCGAGACCCGGTCGTAGGCGGGACGGTTCTCCTCCGCCAGGACGACGATCCGCCAGGCGTCCGCCCGGTCGCGCGAGCGCAGCGTGGCGATCAGCCGTTGCCCGACCATCCCGTGGCCGACGACGACCACGGTACGAGTCGTTCGCGGGGCGGCCGGGAAGACCGTGCCGAGAGGTTCGGTCACCGCCTCGACCGGTGCGGAGCCGTCGAGCCGGGCTTGGATGTCCCGGACGTCCTGCTCGCAGCCGCCGCAGCTGGTGGTGGCCCGCGTGACGGACGCCAGCTCCTCCAGGCTGCGCGCCCCCGCGTGCCACGCGGACTCCAGCTGCCGCCGCATGACGTTGTTGCACAGGCAGACCACCGCGTCCTCGCGGACAGTGGCCGGAGCCGCTGGTGTCGCCTCCTCGTAGGCCTCGATCCGTACGGCGCTCAGCTTGAACTCCGGCATTTTGCTGCGCGGGTCCAGGGCGGGGTTGGTGACGAGGTTCGCCCTGCCGCTCCCGGCGAAGTGGAAGGGGAGGAACACTGTGTCCCGTCGCAGGCTCTCCACCAGCCGGGCCCGCGCCACCACGCTGCCGCGCTCCGAGGTGACCTTGGCCAGTGCGCCGTCCTGCAGCCCGTAGCGCTCCGCGGTGTCGGGGTGGACCTCGACGAAGGGCTCCGGCGCGGCCTCCACCAGCTCCGGCACCCGGCGGGTCTGCGCCCCCGACTGGTAGTGCGCGAGCACTCGTCCGGTCGTGGCGCGCAGGGGACGGGCTGCGGAGACCGCCTCGTCCGCCGGACGGTGGTGCACCGCGGTGAACCGGGCCCGGCCGTCCGGGTGGGCGAAGGCGTCCAGGAAGAGCCGCGGAGTGCCGGCGTGCCCGTCGCCCGGGCAGGGCCAGTGAAGCGTCTCACCCGCGTCGAGCCGTTCATAGCTGATGCCCGAGTAGTCGGCCGCTCCGCCGCGCGACGCCCGGCGCAGCTCCTCGAACACCGCCTGCGGGGTGGCCGGAAAGCGCTCCGCGGGCTCACCCAGCCGCACCGCGAGCTCGTGCAGGACCGCCAGGTCGCTGCGCGCCTGATCCGGCGGGTCCAGCAGCCGGCGCCGGCGCAGGACCCGGCCGTCCAGGCCGGTCACGGTGCCCTCTTCCTCGGCCCACTGCGTCACCGGCAGGACGACGTCCGCCAGTTGGGTGGTCTCGGAGGGCACGAAGTCCGCCACGACAAGCAGGTCCAAGGCGGACAAGCGCTCGCTGACGTGGCCGGCGTTCGGAGCGGAGACAACCGGGTTCGTACCGAAGACCAGCAGGGCCCGAGGCCCGCCGTCGGTGCCGAGCGCGTCGAGCAGTTCGTAGGCGCTGCGGCCCTTCCCCGGCAGCCGCTCCGCCGGAACGCCCCACACCGAGGCGATGTGCCGCCGCGCCCCCGGATCGGTGATCGAACGGTAGCCGGGCAGCTGGTCGGCCTTCTGCCCCATCTCGCGACCGCCCTGGCCGTTGCCCTGGCCGGTCAGACAGCCGTACCCGCTGCCCTCGGTGCCCGGCAGGCCCAGGGCGAGGGCGAGATTGATGAACGCCGAGACCGTATCGGTGCCGTTGCTGTGCTGCTCGGCTCCGCGCCCGGTGAGTACGTACGCCCGCTCTGCCTCGGAAAGCATCCGCACCGCCTGCCGCAGTGCGGCGGCCGGGATCCCGGTCACACTCGCCGCCCGGTCGGGCCCCCAGCGTTCCGCCGACTCCCAGGCCGCCTCGAAACCGCTGGTGCGCGTGCGCACATACGCACGGTCGAGACGACCCTCGACGACCGCGATGTGCAGCAGGCCGAGAGCGAGCGGCAGATCCGTGCCCGGGACCGGCTGCAGATGCAGGGCCGCGCGCTGCGCGGTAGGGGTACGGCGGGGGTCGACCACGATGAGGTCCGGCCGCTCCAGGTGGCGCATGAGCGGCGGCATGGTCTCCGCCACATTGGCTCCCGCCAGCAGAACCACGTCCGCCTGGCCGAGATCGGTGACGGGGAACGGAAGCCCGCGGTCCACGCCGAAGGCTCCGATCGAGGCCGCCGCCGCCGAGGACATGCAGAACCGGCCGTTGTAGTCGATGCTGCTGGTGCCGAGCGCCAGCCGGGCGAACTTCCCCAGCAGATAGGCCTTTTCATTGGTGAGCCCGCCGCCGCCGAGGACGGCCACCGCGTCCGCCCCATGAGCGGCCCGGAGTTCGCGCAGCTTCCCGGCAACGGTGTCCAGGGCGCTTTCCCAGCTTGCCTCCGCCATCCGGCCGTCGGGCCCGCGGAGCAGGGGGAGCCGTATTCGGTCCGCGACGTTGAGGAGAGCGGGCGCCGTCCACCCCTTCTGGCACAGTCGGCCCTGATTGACCGGGAAGTCGGGTGAAGGGCGCACGGCCACGTCTGCCGGGTGCTGGGTCGTGCCCCGGCTGAGCAGCGTGCCGCACTGCAGGGCGCAGTACGGGCAGTGCGTGGCGGTTTCCCTGCGTTCCGGATCGAACTCAGACATAACTGCCTTCCCGCTGTACGGCGACCAGCGTCGGTGTACGCCGGCCAGGCCGGAGATAGATCGCCCTGGTCACGGCCATGCGCAGGGCGTAGTAGCCGAGGAAGGCGCCGAAGGCCGGTGCCCGGCCGGCGTGATCACGAGGAGGAACTTCTCGCCGGCGTCGAAGCCGAGCCCGATCTTCGGGGACAGGGATGAGGTTGCGGCGGGCTGTTCGCTTGCCGCCGTTCCGCCAGACTGCTTCGTTCTCCGGGTCCCAGTCCGCGATCCAGCGGCCTCGGCCCGTCGGTTGCGTTGCCAATGCGTGCTCCAGGAAGTCATGGGGCAGCGGTACGGCCCCACCGGGCGGAACCGTACCGCCGACCGGATCAGAACGTCAGGTCGAGTGCCGTGACGCGATCGCGCTGACGGCTGGGCTCGTTGTCCGGGAAGACGAAGCACCGGGTGTTCTGCAGCGTGCCGTTCTGGGTCAGCAGAGCCATCGCCGCCGACCACTCGGAAGGGAATCACTTGCCTGCCCGCCGGGCCGCAGGTCCGGGGGAGCACCGAAACCTGCCGTCGCCCTTGCAGGTGAGCTACGGCACGCTCAGGGGAGTAGGGGCCCGCACAATCGGCGCCGTCCCTGCGGTCGGGGGCACCGGCCGACGACAGGCATACGGGGAGAGCGCCTCAGCGGGAGAAGAGTGCCTCACGAGCCGCCTCACGAGCCCTCTGCGAGAGGAGACATCGCGAAAGGGGGAGACTCAAGAGGCAGGCACGACCTGGAGCAGAAGGTGCTCCACCGTGTCCTCGCCCTCCTGGACCGTGAGGGTGCGGCGCACCTCCGGCTCATGCTCGCAGGACTTCGCGATGCGCAGCAAGTCCACATCGAGCTGGAGCGGCCGGACGATCTCGGCAGTCTCCTGCAGCGCATGAACGACAGCCCGCTGACGATCGAGCGGATCTCTCCGGGATCACCGCTGTTCTCGTTCCTGCTCTGACGCCGCCGGGGCAGATAGGGCAGATGGGAGTGGCCCCGCCGTATCGGACAGCGGGGCCACGTTGGATCAGACAGTCAGTCGTCGTCGCCTTCACCCGAGTGGTCGCGTTTGGCCAGACCATTCGCATTGCCGATGCCGTTGCCATTGGGGACCGCGGGGTCCGTGGCGGCCGCCGTGTCGCTCGCCCCCGCTGCGCCGGAGTCGGTGGGGGGTGCCGACGCGGTGGCGGAATCGGTGGCGCTGGCGCTGGCGCCGGCCGAGCCACCGTCTCCGGGTATCTGCACGCCCAGAGCGTCGAGAGCGGTGGTGACCGGCTGGAAGAACGTCGTACCGCCGACCGTGCAGTCGCCGTCACCGCCCGAGGTGAGGCCGATCGCTGCGTCGCCGTCGAACAACGAGCCGCCGCTGTCGCCGGGCTCGGCGCACACATCCGTCTGAATCAGCCCGGTCACGGTGCCCTCGGGGTAGTTGACGGTGGCGTCGAGCGCCTGCACCGTCCCCTCACTGACGCCGGTGGTGCTGCCGCTGCGGGTGACGGCCTCGCCGACCACCGCTTCCTTGGCGGATGTGATGGGCTGGGTCTGGCCGTTCCCGAGAGTGACCTCGCTGGGCAGGTCGACGCTGGTGCCCTCGGTCTGGATGAGGGAGAAGTCGCCGTCACCCGGGAAGGTGCTTTTGACCGTCTGTCCCAGGCTGGCTGTGCCTGCCTGGTCGGCGGACCACGGGGTGCCCTGCGGGCCGCAGTGGCCGGCGGTGAGGATGAAGTCACTCTGACCGTCGGTGACGTTGAAGCCGAGCGAACAGCGGGACGAGTCGGAGAAGATCGCGTCGCCGCCCGCGGCCTTCGTGGTGAACGTCCCGGCGGTGCGCTGCATGCGCACCGCGCCGTCGGTGGACGCCGCCTTGGTGGAGAGCATGTTCCAGTCGGACGCGGACACCGTCTTGTCGGCGAGCACCACCACCTCGTTGGTCTTCGGGTTCACCGACCAGGCGGTCCCCGCGACCCGGGGTGCTGCCTTCATGACAGCGGTGGCGGCGGCGAGTTGTTCACCGCTGCGGGTCACCATTTTCGGCGTGGCTCCGGCCTGCCGCACAGCCGTGGCCGCAGCCGAGTCGGTCACCGCTACCACGGCCTTGCCGTCGTTGCCGATCCAGCTGCCGGCGGTCTGTTGGGTGCCGAGCCGGCTTACCAGCGTACGGGCGAGGGTCGATGCGTCGGTGCTGCCTCCCTGTCCTTCGGGGGAGGACTGGCCCGCGAACGCACCGGCGACGACCACTCCGGCGCAGACCACGCCGCCTACCGTGGAAAGGGCGACGATTCGGCGCGTGTTACGTTTTTTTGCGTGGCTCAACTGGGGTTCTCCTTTGGCGTGGACATCGCTTGGTGTGCACGCTCCGGAGCGGCCGGCCGCTGGAGGAGCGCGGTTCCCCCCTCCAGTACGTGATCGCCACGCCAGGTGTTCAGAGGCATTATGAGAAGTCCGTGAAGAGCCGGGCGGCCGGGCCTCGCTGAAGGTGTGTCGGCAAAGCATCGAGCTCGAGAGGGCAGCAACTGCCCCCGATTTCACCGGGATCCGTGACCATGCAACGGCCCGCCCGGGACACGCAGTCCGGCGGGCCTGCGGCGAACTGACGGAGGTTACGCCGCCATGGGGAGGCGCTGGGCCAGGGACTCGCGCACCGCGCGCACCAGGGATTGGGCGCGAGGGTCGCAGGTCACTGTGGGCTGCATGCCGTTGGTGACGTAGGTGAAGGCGATGCCCAGCTCGGGGTCGGCGAAGGCGAGCGAGCCGCCGCGCCCCGGATGTCCGAAGTCAGCGGGCGAGGTCATGGGGGACGCCGGGCCGTGCAGTATGAATGTCCGCGTCCTTGGCGGCCTCGTCCGCTCGGCTTCGCCTACGGGGTGAGGCCGGCCTTCTCGCAGGCAGGCTTCAGCCTCGGCGGGCAGAGCTGGTCGGCCGTGTACGCGCCGTCCTTGATGACGGTGGCCTTGATGTTGCGTACGGTCAGGGGAACCGGGGCGAGCAGTGTGGCCGGGATGTCCTTCGTCGTCGGGCTGTTGACCTTGCCGTTGACGAGGCGGCTCAGGTTCTCACCGCGGCCCAGCGCCAGGGCCATTCTGACGGCGGCTTCGGCCTCGGGCTTGTAGGGCTTGTAGACGGTCATGTACTGCTCGCCCGTGATGATGCGCTGCACAGCCGAGAGGTCGGCATCCTGGCCGGTGACAGGGGGCAGCGGCCGGACATGTGCGCTCTTGAGGGCGGAGATGACACCCGAAGCGAGGCCGTCGTTGGCGGCGTACACGCCGTCGATCCTGTCCGCGCCGAGGGCGGCCATGGCCCTGGACATATTGCTGTTGGCGGCCTCCGGCTTCCAGTCGGTGTCGTACGCCTTGCCGATCTTCACCTTGCCTGTGAGGACCGACAGTGCGCCCTTCTTGAACTGGGCTGAGTTCGGATCGTTGGGCGAGCCGTTCATCATCACGATCTGGCCGTCATGCGGCTTGTGGCGGCGAACGGCGTCGAGGAGCGCCGTGCCCTGGATCCTGCCGACCCGCTCGTTGTCGAAGCTGACGTACGCGGAGACGGGGCCCTCGGGGAGGCGGTCGTACGCGACCACGGGGATATGCCCGTGCTTCGCCTTCTCGGCGATGGAGCGGCCCGCCTTGGTGTCGACCGAGCCGAGGATCAATACCTTGGCCCCGTTGATCATCATCATCTCCGCCTGTTGCCGCTGGGCGCCCGCATCCGCCATGGCGTTGGCGTACATCACTGTGCAAGCGCCGCACAGCTCTTTGATCTTCTTCTCCAGCAGCGGCTTGTCGAAGTACGCCCAGCGACTGAGCCCCGGAAGCAGAACGCCGATCTTGAGGCTGGCCTTGGCGGGGGTGGACCTGCCCGAGTCGACGGACTCACGGGCTTTTCCACACGTGGTGAGGCCGACCGCCAGGGACATCGCGGCCACGACGACGGCCGTGCGACTCAGATAGGTGTGCACCTGAACGACCTCCGCCTGCTATCGCCGACCGGGACGGTGCCCCGACGGCGGGAGGTGAACCCGGGGCTGCAGCGGATCATGTCGGCGAGTGAGCGACTCGCCGGCATCCCGTTCAATCAACGCTACCGGCTGCTCTGCCGATGAGGCTCGCGTGGCTACGCACCGTCGTTGAGCCGAGACTGCCGGGGTACGGATGGCTCTGCCGTGATCCGCGCTGCCGCAGCCGTCGAGGAATATCGACACCCCTGGTATACCCCCTCGGTATACCCCCGAGGGGTGAACGATTGAGGTGGGTGACCAAGACACCCGCCGCATCGGTCAACCGCTGGATGATCGCTCGCGGCCGCGGCCACGCCGTCGTCCACGCGTACCACTGATCCCCGCCCTCCCGGAGGAAGGTCAGAGCCTTACCGTGTGGTCGAAGAGGGCACCGGTTCCCGGCCCGACTTCTGCTCGACACCGCCATGGCCCGTCATGAACCATGCCGTCACCAGAACCCCGAGAATGAACATCACCCAGTGGCGGTTGGCCTTCCACCAAGACTGTTTTCCCGGGGCATAAAGCCGCACTTCCGACAGCTGCGGATGCGGCGCCGGCGGATCGTCCTGGAAGACTCCCATTCCCGTTCCTCCCCGTCCAGATGGTCTTCTCCAGGCACATCAGAGTAGATCCGACTCGGCGTCAGGAGCCAAGGGATTTCTGTCGCGGGAAGCCCCCGCCCGCGGCAGGGATCCGGCGGTGAACGCCTGCCTGATGCAGTGCGTGCGTGGTTGTGGTGACCTGGGACCATGACGTCGGTGCTGATGCGAGTGCTGGATGCGGCGTTCGGTCACCCGCGCGGTCCGGCGGGACGGCTGGGCGGCATGGTGATGGCGCGGGGCAACGCCGAGCAGGAGAGGTGGGCCGGCCGGATTCGTCGACCATGTGCTCACCCTGCGTAAACGCCGCTTCAACAGCGACGCCGTGCAGCTGCTGCTCCGGCGCCCCGCACCTGGCGGGTGACCTGTTCGGGGCGGACCGCCGTTTGGGCGACCGCCTCGAGAAGATCAGCCGACGTGGACGTGGGGCCGGCGGCTGCGGTCGGGTTCGGCTTCGCGCAGCACCTCGCGGGTGACGGGTGCGACCTCTCCCTGGCCGAAGAGGAAGAACCGCAGGAACTGGGTCAGCGGGCTGCCTTCGGTCCACTCGAAGTAGATGTGCGGACGCTGGCCGGTCTGATCCCGTACGTGCAGGAGCAGCGCGGCCAGGGCGTTGGGGATGGTGGAGCTCTCCAGACTCAGTACGCGGTACCGGCCGTGCAGTACCTCGCCGCGCACGCGCAGTTCGCTCTCGAAGTCGGATGGGTCGACAACGGTGACCTCCACGAAGACGAAGTCGTCCTCGGCCGGGACGTCGTTGTCCTCGCGGATCTGGTGAATCTTGTCGCGGTACTCGGCCGCATCCCGGGCGTCGGGCTCGTTCGCGATGAACCGGATCCGACGGTGGGCCATATCGCGGACAAAGCGCTCTGCCATCTCGTCGAGTGCCACGCTGGTGACCCGCAGTTCGAAGGCACGCATGAGGCGGGAGAGCAGCGAGACGAGGATGATCCCGGCGATGAAGCAGCCACCTATCTTCACACCATCCGGCCGCTCCACGACATTGGCCGCC
>NZ_JBUEGC010000082.1:0-15490 GCF_054963655.1 Streptomyces sp. HSS9-12
GTGTAACGCTACGCAACCGTCAGCGCACCCTGAATACTGATTGTGGGACGCACATGGCACCAGAGACGTCCTTCGGTGTCCGCCTCAGAGCCCTGAGGCGGACGCGGGGACTCTCCCAGGCCGCACTGGCCGGCGAGGAGATCTCCACGGGGTATCTGTCGCGCCTGGAATCGGGCGCTCGGCAACCCACCGAGCGCGTGATCAGTTACCTCGCCGGTCGCCTGGGGGTCGACCGCTCGGCCTTCTTCGCTTCACCGAGCAGCAGCTCGTTGACCCAGGCGGTGAGCATCGCGGCGTCCACGGACAGTGACGAGGCCGTCGAGGACCTTGTCGACGTGGTTGCCGCGGCTCGGGATGAGGACCCGCTACTGCGCTGGCAGGCCTTGTGGTTGATCACCCGGTTCCGGCGTCGGCGCGGTGAACGTGCGGAGGAACAGGCATGCCTGGAGGAGCTGGTCCGGATCGCGGAGAATCTCGAACTCCCCGAGCTGCGGTGCAGGTCCAGGACTCAACTCGCCCGCTGTCT
The DNA here is from genome assembly GCF_054963655.1 of Streptomyces sp. HSS9-12. Lineage (NCBI taxonomy): Bacteria > Bacillati > Actinomycetota > Actinomycetes > Kitasatosporales > Streptomycetaceae > Streptomyces > Streptomyces sp. HSS9-12. The sequence goes on from NZ_JBUEGC010000082.1 coordinate 527, forward strand.
GCGGTCGGCCGGCCACATCTCCCGGGCGTTGGAACTCGCCGTCGGCGCCCACCGGGTAGCGAAGAAGGCCGAGCTGTCCGTGTCTGACACCGGCAACGCGCTGCTGACCCTGGTCTCGGTCGAGGCGGAGGCCGGGCGGCTGCCCGATGCCCGGTTCCATGTGGACGAACTGGTCGACCTGGTGGCGGACAGGTCGGACGCTCTTCGTGCCGAGGCCCTCTGGTCGGCGGCCACCGTCCGCTCCCGTCAAGGGGACGACGAGGCCGCCCGAGAGTTCCTTCAACAGGCGATGCGGATACTGGACAGCCGTGTCGATCCTCTGTTGTGGGCGCGGCTGCGCTTGGCCGCGGCCTCCTTGTACCTGCAGGCCAGGCCTGCGCTCACCACCCCCGCCCACGCGTGCTTGACGGAGGCGGCGACAGCGCTGTCGCTGGTGGGTATGCCCGTCCAGCAGCAGGAACTGCTGGCACTCCAGGCGCGCCTCGCCTTTGAGGAAGGCCGGTTCGGAGATGCTCGGGCAGCTCTGGACCACCTGGACGTCGACAAGCTGATGGTGACCTACCGGGACCGGATCCGGCTCAAGACCCTCGACAGCCTGCTGCTGATCAGTGAAGGCGACCGGGAACGAGGGCTTGCCCAGCTCAAGCAGCTGGGTGAAGACGCTCACCGAGCGTCGAATCTGGACCTGGCCGCCGAGATCTGGCGGGTCCTGGCCGAGGCTCTGGAGAACGACGAACAGACCGGAACCACCGCAGCACACTGACCGGTGGTCTTCCCGCGTGACGTAGGCCCCCGGCACCACCGGGGCGATACAGGGGCCTGATGCATGATCAGGCTTCTGACCTGCGATGGCAACTCCGTTGGGATACGGCTGTGTCAGGTCCCCCGCGCCCCGGGGGACCTGACACAGCCGCGCCGCCCGCCCGTACGACCGTCAGTGCGGGGTGATGTAAAGGCTCTGCGCGGCGTGGCCCAGCGGGCCTTCCTCGTCGTGGACCGTGGTGTCGGTGAGGCCGATCCCGGCCGGGTCGATGCTGGTACGCGACCGCAGGCACACCCAGGCGCCCCTGGGCTCCCGGTGGAGGTGGACGGTGAGGTCGGGGTTGATGAACAGATGGTGGCGCGGGTCGAGGGCGCTGCTGATTCCACTGCCGGAGTCGGCGGCGACCAGCACGCGGCCGAGCGGGCTGATCTTCTCGCCCTCGATCAGCGGGACGCGGGGCCGCATCCAGCATGTCGCGGGCCCGGGCTCGGTGAAGGAGCCGGTGGCGAAGCGGATCTCCATGGCCGTGTGGTAACCGGTCTCCCACGGCACGGGGAAGAACGGCCGCGGCGCACAGTTCTCAGGCGCAGGCGGGGGGTTCGCGGCTTCCTGCCCGGTGGCCGGCAGTGGTTCGGCGGCGGTCCTGATGCGTACGGCCTGGGCTTTCATGACGGGGTCCTGGCCGGCCGGCGCGAGGGTGGCCTCGTAGAACTCCACGTTCCGGCCGGTGCGTATGGGGGTGACCGTGGTCCGCAGAGGCTCGCGTGGGACGGGGCGGAGGATGTCGTAGGTGATGCGGGCGAGACGCATCCCGGGCCGGCTCCCGGGGCGCTGGTCAATGAGGTGGCCCAGGAGCGCGGCGGGGGGACCGGCATGCTGGGCGCGTTCGTCCCAGGGGCCGGTGGTGTACGCGGTGGGGGCGTACAGGTCGTCCTCCAGCCGCTGGTAGAAGGCCTCGGGTGGGGCTGCTCCGGTGTCCATGGCGTGATCTCCCTGGTCTGGCGGGCGTACGGTCGACGGATGCGGTCGCGGGCGCCCAGACGGTCTCGGGCGCTCCTCAGGGCTTGCGGGCACTGGTAGGAGTAGCACGGCACCACCACGGCCCATGGCGGCGGGGCGCTGACGGGTGTGACGGCTCCCGGAGCCGGTGGCCACGGCTGCCATGCGCTCATTCAGGTCTGGTCGGGGCATCCGGTCGAGCGGCGGGTCAAACGAATGGTGTATCCAGGGACGTCTGGGTTACTGACGGGCTGTCCACGGCCTTGGCCGGCTGCGGCACTCCGCCGCGCCGCCTGTGCCGGCCGTCGTGGCAGCATCGGGGCATGATGAAACGAGTCATCGCCGCGTGCGACGGGGCGTCGAAGGGGAACCCGGGCCCGGCGGCCTGGGCATGGGTCATCGCCGGCGCGGACGGCGAGGCGGGGCAGTGGGAGGCCGGCCCGCTGGGCAGGGCCACCAACAATGTGGCCGAACTGACCGCGCTCCGTGAGCTGTTGGAGGCCACCGACCCGGCCGTGCCGCTGGAAGTGCGCATGGATTCCCAGTACGCGATGAAAGCGGTCACCACCTGGCTGCCGGGATGGCGCCGCAAGGGCTGGAAGACGGCCGCGGGCACGCCGGTGGCCAACCGGGACCTGGTGGTGGCCATCGACGAGCTGCTGGCCGGCCGCACCGTGGAGTTCGTCTACACCCCGGCGCACCAGGTGGACGGTGACCCGCTGAACGCGGCCGCCGACCGGGCGGCCAGCCACACCGCCCGCACCCAGCAGGCAGCCGGCTCCCGTACCGGGGCCGCCCTGCCGCCGCCCGAGACGCCACAGCCCGCCACCCAAGCACCCTCCCGCCGGCCCCGACCGGGACGCCGGTCACCGGCAGCGGGCCCCCAACGCGGCACGGTCAAAGCCAGGTTCCCTGGCCGGTGCCACTGCGGCCGGCCCTACGCCAAGGGCGAGACGATCGTGAAGACCGCCAACGGCTGGGGCCACCCCTCCTGCGCCCCCGCGGCCACGCCGGCCTCCTAGAACACCCGGCGCGGATACCGTCGAAAACAGCCCGCGGCGCCGGCCCCTCGAGGCGCGGCAGACGGTGTGGGCGGTCCGCGCGGCCTGCGCACAGCAGGGCACGGGACCGCCGCCGCGCCGTCCCGTCGCAAGCGGGGCCGGTGACCGGACCCCACCGAGCCGCGCGTCGACCAGCTCCACCTCCCGCAGTGAGGCGTCGGCAAGGTCGGTGCCAACCCCCCCGTACGCCGGTCAGGACGCAGTCGATGAACCGCGCCCTGCGCAGCGAAGTCTCCTCCAGCGTGCACCGGGTGAGGGCGCACTCCAGGAAGCGAGCGCCCCGCCCGTTCTGCCCGGCCAGGTCGTACTCCGCGAACTCCAGCTCGTCGTACTCCGCGTCCACCGCCAGCTCGCCGCCCGCGTACGGCCGCAGCGGTGGCAGCCGCACCTCGGGGAGCCGGGCCGCCCGCGTTGTGTCCGTCCTTCGTGCCATGTCCACCACTGTGGCGTAGGGGTCTGACAATGCCCCGCGTGCCGGTGGTGGCTGGTGGCCGGGTTCGCTCGCCGGGGTGTGCGGTTGCGTTCCGGAGCGGGAGGGAACGGAACGGGCCGAGAAGGACGGCAGCCGGTAATGGGGGGCGTGGTGAGAGACCGCGGCGTACGTCAGTCTCTGGGGTGGTCGCCGGCCGCGCCGTCGATGAGCTCGCGCACGATGTCCATGTGGCCCGTGTGGCGCGCGGTCTCCTCGATCATGTGGATCAGCACCCAGCGCAGCGACACCGTCTCGCCGTGCCATGCTGTGCCGAGGTCGTCGACCTCAAGTTCGCCGATCACCTTGTCGGCGGCGGCTGTGGCCCGGCGGTAGAACTCCACGATGTCTTCGGTGGTCTCATGCGGCTGGACGCGCAGGTCGGCGTTCTCGTCGTCGGGGTCGAAGGGGAGCGGCTCGGTCGGGCGGCCGAAGGTTTCACAGAACCATCCGTACTCGACGGCCGCCAGGTGCTTCACCAGGCCCAGCAGGTTCGTCCCGGTCGGAGTCATCGACCGCCGCACCTGCTCCTCGCCCAGGCCCTGGAGCTTCCACAGCACCGCATCGCGGTGCCGGTCCAGGCTGACCTTCAGGCATTCCTTCTCGCCACCGGTGAAGGGCACTCGTTTGTCCACCGACGTACCGTAGCGGCCGCATCCGACGATGCCCGTGCCCACGAAAGGGGCGGCGGTCCCGCGTATGGCTGCGGGTGGGGTGCCCGGGAGGTTCCCACTGGCCGCCGCGCCGCGCCCGCTGAGGTCGGCTGATCCCTCGCCCTCGGTCCGCGCCGGCCTGCGTCGTACGCATCCGGTAGTCCAGCGTGATCTAGTGGCTCGTCACGCAGCCTTGGCCGGGTAATCGACCTGCTGCTCGTTGGCCAGCAGACTGTCTCCAAGACCTGATCTTGGAGGTGGTCGTGGGACGCCGACCCAGCGTGTTCGTCGGCCGGTGAGCATGGAGGAGGGCCGCCGGCTGCAGCGGATCAGCCGGACCGCGAAGGACCCGGTGAAACTCCGCCGGGCGATCGTGGTGCTGATGTCCGCCCAGGGCCAGACGGTCAAGGACATCACCACGCTGATGCAGGTGGGCGAGGACTACGTCCGCGATGTCATCCATGCCTTCAACGAGCGGGGGTTCGACGCGCTGGACCCAAAATGAAGCGGGGGACGCCCCAAGACGATCAGTGACGAGGTACGCGAGCACATCTGCCTGATCGCCCGGACGTCCCCCGCCGACTGGAAGATCACCGCGTTCTCCATCTGGAGCCTGAGCAAGCTCGCCGAGCACCTGGTCAAGCAAAAGATAATCGCCGCCATCAGCCGGGAGACTTTGCGCCGGATCCTGCGCGCCGGCAAGGTCTCCTGGAAGACCACCAGCGCCGCGTGTTCGATCTCCGCCGGCAGCGCCTCCAGGTCCTCCTCACTCAAGGGCGCGACCTTGACGTAGCCGGCGACCAGGGAGCGCAGCCGTTCCGGCACCAGGAGGCTGTCTTCCCGGGCGAGGCCCACGGCTGCCATGCCGAGGTCGAGCAGCGGGTCGTCGATGGAGGATGCACCTGTGACCAGCGAGAACATAGCCGAGGAACAGTCCGGGCCCGTGGTAGCGGAGGCGAAGCCATCAGCAGCGGACGAGAGGTTCATCGAGGAACTCGTCGCCCGCGCCCAGGCCGACGGGCTGCAGATGACCGGTGAGGGAGGACTGCTGCAGCAACTGACCAAGCGGCTACTGGAGTCCGCGCTCGCGGGCGAGATGACTGATCACCTCGGTCATGACAAGCACGATCCGCCGGGAAGGACGGCGGCAACTCCCACAACGGCAGGCGGTCCAAGACCGTGCTGACCGACGTCGGCCCTGTCGAGATAGCCGTGCCCAAAGATCTCGCGCCGGTGTGCTCCACCCTTGAGTCAGCCGGTGGACTCCTCTTTGCGGTGGCCGGGCAACGGGCGTTAAGTGCCCAGCGCCGTTGATCCTTGAGTGCTTCAGCTCGCAGAGCTGTCCGGCTGGGTCTGGGGCGATGTAGTCGGCTCGTCCTGGCCGGCCGCTGTTGTGTGGAAGACGGATGTGCCCTGCTTGGAGCGGTGAGCGTGGCCCTTGGCGACGAGTCCTTCGACCGTGGTGCGCACGACGGTGGTCTTGATGCGGCGGTCGGGATGGGCCAGGGCGAGCGCGGAGGTGATTTCTGCAGCCGAGCGGGGTTCGGACTGCTGGCCGAGGTGGTCTCGCACAAGGTCGACGAGGGTGGGCTTTACGGCTGTTGTGGCTGCCTTCGTGCCCGAACCCTTAACCGCCCTCTTCTTGGCCCGCGTTGCAGCGGCTTTCTTCTGCCCGGCTGGTTTGGACTTGGCCGCGGCCTGCCGGGGCACCGACGCAACCGTCGTCTCGCGCACTACCTGACCTGGACCGTCCGCTGCTGTGGGCTCGCAGCCCAGGGTCTGCTGCATGCTCACCAGCAGGGCCTGGTCGTGCTGCAGCGCGAGCAACTGCTCCTGGAGCGCAGCCACCTCGGCGCCGATACGTTCCTGCTCGTTGGCGTTGCGCTCAAGGTCCACAGCTACCTGAGCAGCGTACTGCGCCTTGAGCGAGCAATGCTCAAGATCTGTGGATCGGTCCCGGGAGGGCATGCAGAGGGCGTACCTTCCCGGGTGATCGATCGAAGGTCACCGAGCAGACCGGTGTAGCAGCACCGGCCGGGAGGGTACGCCCGTGCTTACCGTAGTCATCAACGAGGACTCGCCGCGAGACGGCTCCCTGATCGACGACATCGTCCGCGAGGGCGCCCGGCGGATGCTGGCCGCTGCCCTGGAGACCGAAGTCGACGCCTACATCGCCGAGTTGGCCCACGAGAGGGACGAGAGGGGGCACCGCCTGGTCGTGCGCAACGGCCACCATCAACCCCGCAAGGTCCTCACCGCGGCCGGCGCAGTCGAGGTGGTCGCCCCTCGTATCAACGACAAACGCGTCGATGAGGCCACCGGCGAGCGCAAGCGGTTCTCCTCCGCCATCCTGCCGCCGCCGACCATCGCCGAGGTGTTGCCCCTGCTCTACTTGCACGGCCTGTCCAGCGGCGACTTTGCCCCGGCGCTGGAACAGTTCCTCGGCAGCTCGGCCGGATTGTCGGCTGCCGTCGTCACCCGGCTGACCGCGCAGGGCAGGACGAGCAGCGCGCGTTCGCCAACCGCGACCTGTCCGGATCCGACTAGGTGTACGTGTGGGCCGACGGCATCCACCTGCGCATACGCCGGGAACAAGCCCGCTCCTGCGTGCTGGCGATGATCGGCGTCCGCGCCGACGGCACTAAGGAGCTGATCGCTCTGGCCGAGGGCTACCGCGAGTCGAGGGACTCCTGGGCGGATCTGCTGCGTGACTGCGCACGGCGCGGCATGCGCGCCCCCGCGCTCGCCGTCGGCGACGGCGCGCTGGGCTTCTGGAAGGCCCTCGCCGAGGTCTTTCCCCGCTCTGGCCGGCAAAGATGCTGGTTCCACAAGATCGCCAACGTGCTGGGGCCCTCCCGAAGTCCGCGCATCCCGGGGCGAAGAAGGCGCTGGCCGAATTCTGGAACGCCGAGGACAAGGAGCACGCGCTCACGGCGGTCGCGGCGTTCGAGAAGGCGTACGGTGCGAAGTTCCCCAAGGCGGTAGCCAAGGTCACCGGCGACGTGGAGGAGCTACTGGCCTTTTATGACTTCCCCGCGGAGCACTGGATCCACCTGCGCACGACAAATCCCATCGAATCAACATTCGCGACCGTGCGTCTTCGAACCAAGGTCACCAAGGGTGCCGGCAGCGCGGCCGCGGCACTGGTGATGGTATTCAAGCTGGTCGAGTCGGCCCAGGCCCGCTGGCGGGCCGTAAACGCGCCCCACCTGGTCGCGCTCGTCCGTGCCGGCGCCCGCTTCGAGCGCGGCAAGCTGGTCGAGCGACCCGAGGACCACCCGATCCCCACAGCCGCCTAACTAAAGATCTTGACCCACAGGTCTTGACGATAGCTCCGGCTCTCACCCCGGCCCGCACGGAGAGCGGTGGTGGCATGGCGACGCCAAGAAACCCGCCGACACTCCGAGTTCTTTCGGTGGGCCAGGTTCTGCTGCGGCGGACCTGATCACCGTCGGCCGTGGATCCGGTGCCTCACCCTCCACGCAGCGAGGGTGACGAGGGCCAGGGGGAGCCAGGTGCCCGCGTAGGCCGTTGGATCGCTCTCGTGCACCGCCGCGACGATGACGCCGGTCACAAACGTGACCGTGGCGGATCCGGCGATCACTTTGCCGGCCGGTGGAAACGGCTCGTCCGGCCCGGGCTGGGAGGGCTCACGCAGGTCGCGGCTCAACCGGACGGCCGCGTAGAAGGCAAGCACGCCGACATGGAGCAGGCTCAGGCCCACGCCCAGTTCGAGGCCTGGTTCCGTGGTCGGCGCCTCGATGGTCTCCTGGAAGCGCCCGTCGAAGGCGATGCCGGTACGGCGGCCGTGCCAGACGACCACCCCGATACGGTTGCCCTTCCTGAGCTGCGACAGCACGGGACCAGAGTCGTCGAGTTCGATTCTGCCGGACACGGAGGCCGGGCCCTCGACCTCGACCCAGTAATTGCCGCCCTTGCCGTTGGACTCGTTCTCCAGGTCCCTGACCACCGCGAAAATCACCGGAGTGCCCGGTGCCGCTTGGTAGGCCCGCACGGTCGAAAGGCTGTGGCGGTACGGCACCGCCAGGACGACGGCGCCGCCGCCGAGGAGCAGCAGCCCCAACGCCGCCCATGCCCCCACCCGGTATCGGCCCAGCCGGGAGCGACCACCGTCTATGCCGCCAACTCCCCTCAGGAAGGAAGGACTCGGGGCTTGCGAGACGATTGTGCGCGGCCGGCGATGTCTCAGGGCCTGGATCCTCATCACCGCGCAACTGGCCGGCTTCCCCCAGCCGGCAGCCACCGGCCCGGCAGCCACGTACGCGGCGCCGTCGACCGGTCGTCTCCGAGCCGCGCGTTGTCGCATACACCGGCTGACAGCGAGGATCCCTCCCGCCGCCCGCTCCCTCCCGCCCGATGTGGAACGATCGGCGAGCAGGAGGACGCTGTGGAGGAGGGAGTCGGATGGCCGCCCGGCGGCAGACACAGAGCGACGAGTCCGGTACGGCCGTGGACGCGGCCACGGAGTCTGGGGCGACCGCACCCGGGACCACGGTGGCGGAGCGGATCCGGCGTGTCCAGGGAGCGCTCTCGCCGGGGGAGCGCAAGATCGCTCGGGCCCTGATGGCGCGCTACCCGGCCGCGGGCCTGGAGTCGACGTCCGGCCTGGCCGGCCGTGCCGGGGTGAGCCCGCCCACCGTCGTACGGTTCGTCGCCCGGCTCGGCTTCGACGGGTACCGGCAGTTCCAGCAGTCACTGCGGGACGAGGTCCAAGCCCGCCGCGCCTCGCCGCTGACGCTCACGCCGCTGATCAACGACGCCTCCACCGGCTCGGACATCGCCGCGGCGACGGAAGAGGTCGGCCGTGCCGCCCTGAGGCAGACCTTCGCCGCCCTCCCGGAGCAGGAGTTCGACCGTGCGGTGAACCTGGTCTGCGACCCCGCCAAGCGGATCTGCAGCTTCGGCGGCCGCTTCTCCCACCTGCTGGCGCAGTACCTTGACCTTCACCTGCGCCTGCTTCGCCCCGGCACCGTCGTTCACCAGCAGACCCCGGGGCGGGACGCCGGCTTCCTGGTGGACCTCGGGCAGCGCGACGTGTGCGTGGTCTTCGACTTCCGCAGGTATCAGCGCGACACGGTCGAGCTCGCCCGGTTCGCGCACGGCCGCAAGGCCAGGATCGTGCTCGTCACCGACCAGTGGCTCTCCCCGATCGCGGAGTTCGCTGACGTCGTCCTGCCGACGCGGGTCGAGTCGCCGAGCCCCTTCGACAGCATCGTGGCGCCGACGGCGCTCGTGGAAGCGTTCGTCGCCGCCGTTCACGCCCGCCTGGGTGACTCCGCAGCCGAGCGGATGGCCGCCGCCGACGCGGCCTGGGGTGATTTCACGACCGAGTGAGCGTGAAAGATTCATTTCGCAGATAGCCCTTGACGGCCAATCCAAAACATATGTTTCATGATCTGCGCCCGGGCCGCGCCGCAGGCGGCCCCGTCTCCTCTCGGAGCACACCGTGTCGGATCAACTACGCACAACACGTAAATTGCGCTTGTGGGAAGCCCTGGCGCTGTCCGTCGGCATGATGGGCCCGACCCTCGCCATGGGCCTGAACGGCGCGGGCATCGCCGCCACCGTGGGCAAGGCAGTGCCCCTGGTGTTCCTGCTCGGACTGCTCGGCGTCGGACTGATCGGCTACGGCTTCTGGCGGCTGACGCAGCACTTCAACCATGCCGGGTCCGTGTATGCGCTTGCCGGTGCCACGATCGGGCCCCGTGCCGGGTTTTTCGGCGGCTTCGCCCTGCTGGGCACCTACCTCATGTTCCTGACCTGTACGCTCGCCGCCACCGGTGTGTTCGCTCACGCCTTCCTCGCCGCCCTGGGCGTCCGGTCCGCCGGGCCGTGGGCCGCCGTCGCGCTGGTCTCGGCGGCCGGCGTGACGATCCTCAACAACCGTGACGGACGCGTCACGGCGCGCACCCTGCTCGTTATCGAGGGCGTCGGCATCCTCGCGATGCTCCTGCTGGCGGCCGTCGTGATGGGACGCACCGCGACCGGTACCGCGCCGCGCCACCAGACCTTCGACCTGTCGGTGTTCACCATGGGCGGAACCGCCATCGGCGCCGTGATGACCGCCACCGTCTTCGCCTTCCTGTCCTGGGCGGGCTTCGAGGCTTGCGCCTCGCTGGGCGAGGAGACGGCCGACCCCCGCCGGAACATCCCGCGGGCACTGGCGGGCAGTGTGATCCTGACGGGGGCGCTCTTCGTCGTCATGATGTTCGCCCAGACCATTGGCTTCGGGACAGATCCGCGGGGCGTCGCTGCGTTCGGCTCTGCGGAGTCGGCCCTGTCCACGTTGTCGGCGCAGTACATCGGCACCTGGTTCGCGCTCGTCGTGGCCTTCACCGCGGTCGCCTCGGCCTTCGCCTCGGCGCTGTCCTCCTCCGCCGCGGCCGCACGCATTGTCTTCGCCCTCGCCCGGGACGGGTTCGGTCCCCGCGCGCTGGCCCGGACCGACGCCCGCACCGGCGCGCCCACCACCGCGCTGAGGGCGGTGGGCGCGTTCGGCGGGGCCGTCACCCTGATGATGTACCTGGTGGGGGCGGCTGCCTTCGACACCTACTACTGGTACGCCACGATCGGTGTGCTGTGTGCTCTGGTGGCGTACGCGGTCGCGGGCGCGGGCGTCATCGTCTTCACCGTGTCCGGCCGCGGCAGCATCCCGCGCCGCGAACTGGCGATCCCCGTCGCCGGTATCTGCTATCTCGCGTTCGTGTTCTTCAAGCAGTCGACCGACCAGACGGCTCCTTACAGCTACTTCCCCTGGATCGTCGCGGCCTGGTGCCTGCTCGGTGTGGCGATCGTGCTGCTCGCCCCGTCCCTCGCCCAACGGATCGGCGCACGGCTGACCGGGGAGCTGACGGACACCGGCTCCGGGGCCGACGAGGCTGTGAAGGCACACTCGTGACCGTCACCATGCCGCCCACCACCCGGCCGCCCCACACGAGGCCCGGCCCTCCCGCCGAGCAGGAGCAGTCCATGGACCACCCAGCCACCGTCTTCGTCGCCACCTGCGACCTGGCAGGCCAAGTACGGGGCCGGGCCGTGCCGTCCGCGGACCACGCGTCCGTGCTGCGCACGGGAACCGGGTGGGTTCCGGCCGACCTGGCGATCTCCGCGTTCGGACCGATCGCCCCGGACAACGTCTTCGGCTCGGTCGGCGACCTGCGGCTCATCCCCGACCCGGCGACCGGTATCGACATCCCCGCCGACGGCGTCCACCCCGGCGTCAGGCTCTACCTGGCCGACCAGACGCTGCTCGACGGCCAGCCGTGGCCCTGCTGCCCCCGCACCTTCCTGCGGCACGCCCTGGAGGACCTGCGGGCGCGGACCGGCCTGGAGGTCGTCGCCTCGATCGAGCACGAGTTCGTCCTCGGCGGGCTGCCGGACAGCAGGCCCTTCTCCCTGCGGCGCTTCCGGGACGCCGAGCCCTTCGGATCGGACCTGGTGTGCCTGCTCGAACAGGCCGGACTGGAACCGGAGAACTGGTTGCCGGAGTACGGCGACGGCCAGTTCGAGATCACCCTGCGGCCCGGCACCGCCCTGGAAGCGGCCGACCGCGCCGTCCTGCTCAAGGAGCTCGTACGCGACCTCGCACGCCGCCGCGGGTTGCCCGTCACCTTCGCCCCGATCCTTGATCCTGCCGGGGTCGGCAACGGCGTCCACCTGCACCTGAGCCTGCGCGACGACGATGGCCGCCCCGTCCTGTTCGACCCCGCGCGACCAGGCCGGCTCTCCGCCACGGGCTCACGGTTCGCCGCCGGGATTCTGCACCACGCCCCCGCGCTGACCGCCTGGACGGCGCCAAGCCCGGTGTCCTTCCTGCGGCTGACACCGCACCGCTGGAGCGCGGGCGGTGTGTTCCTGGCCGAGGCCAACCGCGAGGCGCTGCTACGGATCTGCCCTACGACGCGGATCGGCGGCTCCGACCCGGCAAGCCAGTTCAATCTGGAGTTCCGCGCGGCCGACGCTACCGCCAACCCCTGGCTGGCCCTCGGCGTCCTGGTCCGGGCGGGACTGGAGGGCCTCACCGGCGACTACCAGGAGCCCACCGTGTGGCCCGAGGACGTCAAGGAATCGGACCTCGCGGACGTGCCCACGCTGCCCGCCTCACTGGAGGAGGCGCTGGAGGTCCTCGAGGCCGACGACGTTGTCCGCTCCTGGTTCGACCCGCGGCTGCTGGCCACCCAGCTGGCGGTCAAGCGGTCCGAACTGGCCCAACTGGAGGGCCTGGACGACCTGGCCCGCGTCCGGAAGGTCTCCGGTGTCTACTGAGCAGCTCAAGGCGGCCATTGAGGCTCTTCCTCTGGTCGACCACCACGTCCACGGCGCCCTGCGCGCCTCCGTCGACCAGGCCGCGCTGGAGCCGATGCTGACCGAGTCCGACCGGCCCATCCCATCCTGGATGACCCAGTTCGACTCCCAGATCGGCCTGGCGGTGCGCCGCTGGTGCGCTCCTGTACTCGGCCTGGAGCCGCACGCCGACCCGGACACGTATGTGGCCAGGCGTCAGGAGCTCGGCGCGCGCGAGGTGACCCGGCGGCTGCTGGCCGCGTCCGGCATCGACCACTACCTACTGGAAACCGGCTACAAGGGCGAGGAGATCCTCGGCGTCGACGGCATGGCCGAGGTCTCCGGGCGGCGCGTCGACGAGGTCGTCCGCCTGGAGTCGGTGTTGGAGCAGCTGGCCGCCGAGGGCGTGGCCGCCGCCGATCTGCCGGCCCGCTACCGGGAGGCCCTCGCCGCACGGACAGCCCAGGCCGTGGGCCTCAAGAGCATCATCGCCTACCGGTACGGCTTCGACTTCGATCCGCAGCGGCCGAGCGACGCGCAGGTCGTGCGCGCGGCAGGTCAGTGGCTCTCCCAGTGCCAGGCGACCGGAACCGTCAGGGTGTCCGACCCGGTGCTGCTGCGCTTCGCCCTGTGGACCGGGGTCGATCGCGGCCTGCCGATCCAGCTGCACACCGGATACGGCGATCCGGACGTGGAGCTGCACCGCTGCGACCCGCTGCTGCTCACCCGGTTCATCAAGGAAGTCGAACCATTCGGCGTCGATCTCCTGCTGCTCCACTGCTACCCGTTCCAGCGCAATGCCGGCTACCTGGCGCAGGTGTTCCCGCATGTCTACTTCGACGTCGGCCTCGGCGTGAACTACACCGGCATGCGCTCCGACGCCCTGGTGGCCGAGTCCCTGGAGCTGGCGCCGTTCGCCAAGGTCCTGTTCTCCTCCGACGCATGGGGCCCGCCTGAGCTGCATCACCTGGGTGCGCTGCTGTGGCGCCGTGGGATGCTGCGGGCACTGGCCGCATGGGTGGAGGCCGGAGAGTGGTCCGAGGACGACGCCCTGCGCATCGCCCGAATGATCGGGCGCGACAACGCCCGCCGCGTCTATGGTCTGGAAGGCCACTCGTGAACAACCGTCTACTCTCCTCGCTGTCAGCCGAGTTGGAGCATGAACTCCCCGCTGCCGTGGCGCTGCGCCACCGGTTGCACGCGCGGCCCCGCGTCTCCGGAGAGGAGGGCGAGACCCGCGACCTGGTCCTGGCCGCCCTCCCGAACGGGAACGACATGGCCGAGGTCGCGGATACCGGGGCCGTGGTCCGGATAGGCGGTGACGGCCCGGCCGTCGCGCTGCGCGCGGAGTTGGACGCGCTGGCGGTGGCCGAGGCGACGGGCGTGCCATGGGCGTCCGAGCGCCCCGGCGTGATGCACGCGTGCGGCCACGACGTACACCTGGCCGCCGTCGTCGCCGTGGCGCGGACCGTCGCCCGGGTGGGCGGGCCGGCGCCGCTGCTGGCAGTGCTGCAGCCGCGCGAGGAGACGTACCCCTCGGGAGCCCGGGACATCACCGAGGACGGCGTGCTGGAGCGCGAGGCGTGCCGGGCCGTCGTCGGAGCGCATGTGCAACCGCTGCTGCGGGCCGGGACGGTGTCCTGCACCCCAGGGGTCGTCAATGCCTCCTCGGACGAGTTCACCGTGACCGTCCACGGCCGGGGCGGCCACGCCGCCTACCCGCACCTCACCCGAGACCCGGTGGTCGCCCTGGCACACGTCGTGGTAGCCCTGCAAAGCCTGGTCAGCCGCGGGATCGACCCGATGTCGTCGATCGCGCTGAGTGTCACGACTCTCGAGGCAGGGACGGCCGCGAACGTCACGCCCGGTGTCGCAGTGGCCCGCGGCACCGTACGGGCGATGCGCACTGCCGACCGCGAGACCGTCCACACACGGCTGGCGGAGGTCGCCGACATGACCGCGCGCGCTCACGGCTGCACGGCGGAGGTCCGCTTCACCCGTGGGGAGCCCGTACTCGACAATGATCCGCGACTGGCGGCGGCGACGGGCGCGCTGCTCGCCTCACTCGGGCTGACGGTCAGTCATGAGCTGCGGTCCGTGGGTTCGGACGACTTCTCGTTCTTCTCCGAGCGGCTTCCCGCGCTGATGATGTTCGTCGGCACCCACGGGGACGGCACCCAGCTGCACTCACCCACCTTCCTGCCCGACGACGCACGCGTCCGCGACGTGGCCCACGCGCTGCTGGCCGGCTACCTCGCAGCGGCCGAGCTGACTGCCGCAGGCAACGCTGCCGCCCCGCCAGCCACTCCTGAGCGTGAGGTCCCCGTGACTGTCGACAATCTGTAGCGGCGCGAAACCCGCCGCTCTCGCTGGCATCGATCAAAGAAACTGCGCCCCCGGCTCTCCCAGCGTTCCCGGAACCACGCCCAGGGTCCCGGCGAACAGTTCGTTGTGGTCCTTCTGTCGCAGCGTGGCCCCCGGACCGGGAGTTGGAGGTCTCTCAACTCCTCGCGCGAGATCTGCTCGGCATCGTCCAGCAGTGCCGCGGGGAGGGCGGCGGGTGTGTAAATCTAACGGCTCTGTCCTGTAATCGGTGGTAACGCTGTGTAGTGATCACTGGAGGGGGATGCGGTGGCGGAGCAGGGGGAACCCGGCTCGGCCGTGCATCTGTCTCATGATCCGCTTGGTTCGCGTGTTGACGCCCTCGGTGCGGCC
>NZ_JBUEGC010000083.1:0-14957 GCF_054963655.1 Streptomyces sp. HSS9-12
CGCGTCTCACCGGACCCTCCGCACCGGCTGACAATGCCTGCGGGTAAGGTCAGGGAGCATCGTTGGCTCGTTTCTCGCAGGAGGCCCCCGGGTGGAGGTCCAGGAGACGCGCGTCCAGACGGACCGTGTCCTCACCATCCCGAACATCCTCAGCATGGCCCGGCTGCTCGGCGTACCGCTCTTCCTGTGGCTCATTCTGCGGCCGGAGTTCGGTGGCCCGAAGAGCGACGGCTGGGCCCTGCTCGTTCTTGCGCTGAGCGGTGTCAGCGACTACCTGGACGGCAAGCTCGCCCGGCGCTGGAACCAGGTCAGCAACCTGGGCCGCCTCCTCGACCCGGCCGCCGACCGCCTCTACATCCTGTCCACCCTCGTCGGCCTGACCTGGCGCGGCATCCTCCCCTGGTGGCTGACCGCGGTACTGCTGGCGCGCGACTTCATGCTGCTGATCATGGTCGGGGTCCTCCGTCGGCACGGTTACCCTCCGCCCCAGGTGAACTTTCTCGGGAAAGCTGCAACCTTCAACCTGATGTACGCCTTCCCGTTGCTGCTGTTGAGTGATGGGACCGGCTTGGTTCCCTCGCTCGCTGCAATTTTCGGATGGGCGTTCGCAGGATGGGGTACAACACTCTATTGGTGGGCAGGAATCCTCTACGTGGTTCAAGTCCGCCGACTGGTCAGGGCGGACGCTACGGCCGACTGAGCTCGCCGATGCGGAAGCCTCCTTCAGGCCGGGTGCCCCGAACGATGACCTGGGCGCCATCTGGACGGGCAAGTCGGCATGACCGTCGTCTCTTCAAGGAGGACGCTTCCGACATGAAGGCCGTCGTGATGGCCGGCGGCGAAGGCACCCGCCTTCGCCCTATGACCTCGAGCATGCCCAAACCGCTCCTGCCTGTGGTCAACAGGCCGATCATGGAGCACGTGCTGCGGCTGCTCAAGCGGCATGGTCTCACCGAGACCGTGGTGACCGTCCAGTTCCTCGCCTCGCTCGTCAAGAATTATTTCGGTGACGGCGAAGAACTCGGCATGGAGCTCACCTACGCCAACGAGGAAAAGCCACTCGGCACCGCAGGCAGTGTCAAAAATGCAGAGGAAGCACTCAAGGACGACACCTTCCTCGTCATTTCCGGCGATGCTCTCACTGACTTCGACCTAACCAACCTGATCAATTTCCATAAAGAAAAGGGCGCGCTCGTCACGGTGTGTCTGACGCGGGTTCCCAATCCGCTGGAATTCGGCATCACCATCGTCGACGAGAACGGTAAGGTGGAGCGTTTTCTGGAGAAGCCCACCTGGGGTCAGGTCTTCTCCGACACTGTGAACACCGGCATTTATGTCATGGAGCCGGAGGTCTTCGACTACGTCGAGCCGGATGTCTCCGTCGACTGGTCCGGCGATGTCTTCCCGCAGTTGATGAAGGAAGGCAAGCCGATCTACGGCTATGTCGCCGAGGGCTACTGGGAGGACGTCGGCACGCATGAGAGCTACATCAAGGCGCAGGCCGACGTGCTTGAGGGCAAGGTCGATGTCGAGATCGACGGATTCGAGATCTCTCCTGGAGTCTGGGTCGCTGAAGGCGCCGAACTGCACACCGACGCGGTGCTGCGGGGACCGCTCTATATCGGCGACTACGCCAAGGTCGAGGCCGGCGCCGAGATCCGCGAGCACACCGTCATCGGATCGAATGTCGTCGTCAAGAGCGGCGCCTTTCTTCACAAGGCCGTGATCCACGACAACGTGTACATCGGCCAGCAGGCCAACCTGCGTGGCTGCGTCGTCGGCAAGAACACCGACATCATGCGCGCTGCCCGTATCGAGGAAGGCGCGGTCATCGGTGACGAGTGCCTGGTCGGTGAAGAATCGATCATCTTGGGCAACGTGCGCGTCTACCCCTTCAAAACCATCGAGGCGGGCGCATTCGTCAATACCTCCGTGATTTGGGAATCCCGCGGACAGGCCCATCTCTTCGGAGCCCGCGGCGTCTCCGGCATCCTCAACGTGGAGATCACCCCGGAGCTCGCCGTACGGCTGGCCGGGGCGTACGCCACCACGCTGAAGAAGGGTTCCACCGTCACCACTGCCCGCGACCACTCACGTGGTGCGCGTGCGCTCAAGCGGGCGGTCATCTCGGCTCTCCAGGCGAGTGCGATCGACGTACGCGACGTGGAGAACGTGCCGCTGCCCGTCGCCCGGCAGCAGACCGCCCGCGGCAGCGCCGGCGGGATCATGGTCCGTACCACGCCCGGAGTCCCCGACTCCGTCGACATCATGTTCTTCGATGAAGGCGGAGCGGACCTCTCCCAGGCCGGCCAGCGCAAACTCGACCGGGTCTACGCTCGTCAGGAGTACCGGCGCGCCTTCCCGGGTGAGATCGGCGACTTGATCTTCCCCGCCAGCGTCTTCGACTCCTACACCGGGTCCCTGCTCCGCGCCATCGACACCACAGGCGTCGCCGAGGCGGGACTCAAGGTCGTCGTGGACGCCTCCAACGGCAGCGCGGGCCTTGTTCTGCCCAGCCTCCTCGGCAAGCTCAGCGTGGAGTCCCTCACGATCAACCCGGGTCTCGACGAGACGCGTCCGACGGAGACCGAGGACACCCGGCGCTCGGGGCTCGTACGGCTCGGCGAGATCGTCTCCTCGGCCCGTGCCGCTTTCGGTGTGCGCTTCGACCCCGTGGGCGAACGCATCTCCCTGGTGGACGAGCGAGGTCGCATCATCGAGGACGACCGGGCCCTGCTGGTCATGCTCGACCTCGTCGCGGCCGAGCGGCGCAGCGGCCGGGTCGCGCTTCCGGTGACCACCACGCGCATCGCCGAGCAGGTGGCCGCGTATCACGGCACGCAGGTGGAGTGGACGACCACGTCGCCGGATGACCTCACCCGGGTCTGCCGGGAGGAGACGACGATCTTTGGCGGGGACGGGCGGGGAGGCTTCATCATTCCGGAGTTCAGCAGCGTCTTCGACGGCGCCGCCGCGTTCGTACGGCTCCTCGGCCTGGTGGCCCGTACTCAGCTGACGCTCAGTCAGATCGATGCTCGTATCCCGCGTGCTCACGTCCAGCGGCGTGATCTCGCCACCCCGTGGGCCGTCAAGGGAATGGTCATGCGCAGGGTGGTCGAGGAAGCCGGTGACCGGTTCGTCGATACGACCGACGGCGTACGGATCGTTGAGTCCGACGGCCGGTGGGTGATGGTGCTGCCGGATCCCGCCGAGGCGGTCACCCACCTGTGGGCCGAGGGGCCGGACGACGACTCCGCCTTGGAGTTGCTCGACGAGTGGGCAGCGGTGGTCGACAGCGCTGGTCGCTGACGTCCTTGCTGAGCTCCAGCCGAGTCCGGCTGCAGTGCCTTTTGCCGGACTTCTGCCGATCTGACTGTGGGGGTACCGCCTTGGCGGTACCCCCACAGCGGCGTGCCGGTGGGGCCGTTCGGCGGTGACCGAGGTGACGTGCAACGATGTGCGGCATGTCGCAGCAGCACCCCGTTCGGAGTACGGCCTCGCCTCCGCGTCCTGATGCGTCCATGTCGCTGCTGACCAATGTGATGGACCACAGCCTGGACGACGGCTACGCAGAGGCGGCGGCGCGGCGCGGTGCGGAGGGAACCTCCGGGCTGCCGAAGCCCCTGCGCGCCAAACTCGGCCTGGCTCTAGGGCTGGTGCTCGCCGCCGCCGTGGTGACGGTGGGCGCCGCGCAGGCGCAGATATCGGCCCCGGTCGTCGCCAAGGAGCGGCAGGAGCTGATCGACCGCATTGAGACCGGCACCTCCGAAGCGGACAAACTTCAAAAAAGTGTGGACAAACTGCGCGATGACGTCGGGGCACGGCAGCGCCAGGCCCTGGATCGTCAGGGCGACCAGGACGAGTTGGTGAGCCTGCTCGCGGGGGCGACCCCGGTGCACGGGCCCGGGGTGCAGCTGATCGTCGACGATGCCAAGGAGGCCGACCACGGCGGCGGGCCGCGGGAGAACAGCGGCTTCTCCGACACCGGACGGGTCCGTGACCGAGATATGCAGCGGATCGTCAACGGGCTGTGGGAGGCCGGAGCTGAGGCCGTCGCGATCAACGGGCAGCGCTTGACGGCACTCTCGGCGATCAGGGCGGCAGGGGACGCCATACTGGTCGACAACAAGCCGCTGGTGCCGCCGTACACGGTGCTCGCGGTGGGGGCGGGACAGCGGCTGAGCACCGCGTTCCAGGACGGCACCGACGGGCAGTACCTGCATGTGCTGCAGGAGAACTACGGCATCCGCGCGAGCATCTCCACGCAGAACGAGGTCCGGCTGCCTGCTGCGCCGAGCTTGATCGTACGTAACGCGGTACCCGGTGCCGCGCACAAGAGCGCGACCGAGACAGGGAAAGGCACATCGTGATCGCCGTACTGGGCCTCATCGTGGGAGTGGTGGTCGGACTGCTGGTCCGGCCCGAGGTGCCGGCGGTAGTGGAGCCCTATTTGCCGATCGCCGTGGTGGCGGCGCTGGACGCCGTGTTCGGAGGCCTGCGGGCCATGCTGGACGGGATCTTCGACGACAAGGTCTTCGTCGTGTCCTTCCTGTCCAACGTGGTGGTGGCCGCGCTGATCGTCTTCCTCGGCGACAAGTTGGGGGTTGGCGCGCAGTTGTCCACCGGCGTGGTGGTTGTGCTCGGCATCCGTATCTTCTCGAACGCGGCCGCCATCCGTCGGCACGTCTTCCGGGCGTGAGGCCGATGAGCAACGAGGAGACCCCGAAGACCCTGCAGTCCTCGCCGGGTGCCGACGCGGAGACGGAGGAGCCCAAGCACTCCGAGACGCCGACGGCACAACCTGAGACGCCGACGGCAGAAGAGGCCGCGGACAAGGCGGGGTTGGAGGACAAGGCTCACAAGTCTGACCATGGGCGCACGCCCGACGAAACGCGCAAGCCTGATGATGCGCACGAGTCCGACGATATGTGCGACTCTGACGATGCGCGCAAACCTGAAGAGGCGCGCACCTCTGAGGAGGTGCCTCAGTCCGACGCGCCGCGGAAGCCGGATACGGCCAAGGAGCCGGGGGCTCCCGCTCCTCGGCAGCCCCGGGAGATGCCGAGGCTGCGCGAGGCGCCCGAACAGCAGGCTCCGGCGCTTGGGCGCCCAGCGGGCCGCAACCCGGTACCCCCCAGGCAGATGCCCCCTGGGCCCGTACGCCCCAGGCCTCTGCCGCCCAGGCCCGGAGTCTCAGGGCCTGCGGGCCCCCGACCCGCAGGTCCCGGACCCGCGGCGCCCCGACCCGCGGAGCCTCGATCCGCAGGCCCGCGACCCCCAGGTCCCGGACCGGCGGCTGCCCGACCCGGGGGCCCTGGACCCGCGGCGCCCCGACCCGCGGAGCCTCGATCCGCAGGCCCGCGACCCCCAGGTCCCGGACCGGCGGCTGCCCGACCCGCAGGTCCTGGACCCGCGGCCCCCCGCTCCGCAGCGCCTCGACCTGGGGCGCCTCGGCCTGCCGCGGAGTCGAAGCCTGCCGCCCCGAGGCCTCCAGCCCCGCAGCCGGAGGCTCCCGCGCCCCCGGCAGTGACCGGCCGCCAGCGGCTGGTGAGGGGGCTGTGGCCGCCGCGCATCACGCGTGACCAACTCATCGTCGCCCTCCTGCTGTTCGTCCTCGGACTCGGCATCACCATCCAGGTGCGCTCCACCAGCGAGAGCAGCCCGCTGCGCGGCGCCCGCCAGGAGGACCTCGTACGGATCCTCGACGAGCTCGACGACCGTACGCACCGCCTGGAGGACGAGAAGCAGCGCCTGCAGAACCAGCGCGCGGAGCTGGAGAACAGCTCGGACCAGGCCGAGGAGGCCCGCAAGCAGACCGAGCAGAAGGCGCAGCAGCTCGGGGTGCTGGCGGGCACGACCGCGGCCGAGGGGCCGGGGATCATGCTGACGGTCCGCGATCCGCAGGGCGCGGTCCAGGCGGACATGCTGCTCGACGCGATCCAGGAGCTGCGTGCCGCCGGCGCGGAGGCGATTCAGATCAACGATGTGCGGGTGGTGTCCGGGACGTACTTCTCCGACGCCGCGGGCGGCGTACGGATCGACGGGCGTGCCGTACGGCAGCCGTACCGCATCAAGGTCATCGGCAACCCCCAAGATCTCGAACCTGCGCTCAACATCCCCGGCGGAGTGGTGCAGTCCTTCGAGAAGGAGCAGGCCACGGTGTCCATTGCCGGGTCGCAGAAGATCGTCGTGGATGCCTTGCGATCGCCGAAGCGGCCTGACTACGCTCGGTCGTCATCTCGATGACGTGAGTCGGCATGTCGCCCCGGTGTTCGGGGCATGAGCTTGCGGGGGGTCGGCGCACCACAAAACAGTGCGTGGTGGAAACTGTCTGACGGTCACGGACGTTGTGAGGGTGTCCGGTAGGCCGGAGTGAGCATCGAGGGTTCCTGCCCCACGGGCGGGTCTGTTTCGGTCAAGGGGAATCGCCCGTGAAGTTGTTTGCAAAGTTGTTTGGTAAGAGCGCCCGCGAAGACGGCGGCGGCACGGCCCGCCACCGCGCCGGGCGCGGTGCGGAGGAAGGTGCCGGGCAGGAGGGGCGTCCGCTGTTCCGCGATGAGGTCGCGGGCGCCGGCGGAGGCATTTCAGGTGGCCACGGCGCGTCTTCTGTTGACCCTGCGGGTCCCGGCCGCATAGGTTTCGAGGACCCATCGGCCTCAAGTACGGGTGGAGGGTCTGCCTTGCCTGTGTGCACGAGGTGCGGACACCGCAACGCCGAGGACAGCCGGTTCTGCTCGCACTGCGGAGCGCCGCTGGCCGCCGCCGGTGCGCCGTCCGAGCGTGCTTCGGAGACGACCTCGACGATCTCGATCTCGGGTATCGAGGCCTACGAGGCGGAGGCCAGCGGCCAGCCCGTGCCCCCGCTGTCCCCCGAGGCGCAGGCCGCCGTTGACGCACTGCCGCTCGGCTCCGCCCTGCTGGTCGTGCGCCGCGGCCCCAACTCCGGCAGCCGCTTCCTGCTGGACGGCGACCTGACCACGGCCGGTCGCCACCCGCAGAGCGACATCTTCCTCGACGACGTGACCGTCTCGCGCCGTCATGTGGAGTTCCGGCGCGGAGCGGACGGCCGCTTCACCGTCGCCGACGTCGGCAGCCTGAACGGTACGTACGTCAACCGGGAGCGGATCGACTCCTTCGTGCTGTCGAACGGGGACGAGGTCCAGATCGGCAAGTACCGGCTGGTCTTCTACGCGAGCCAGCGGGCCGTCTGACAGCCGGCGATCAAGGCCACGAGGGAAGCGCCATGCGGCAGACACCGTCGGGCGGTGCCAGTTCTGGCACCGCCTCCGCGGGTGGGAAGCTGATGAGCATCGGCGTGGTCCTCGCGCGGCTGCGCGAGGAGTTTCCCGAGGTCACTATTTCCAAGATCCGCTTCCTCGAAGCGGAAGGCCTGGTCGAGCCGCGGCGCACTCCCTCGGGGTACCGGAAGTTCAGCCCGGAGGATGCCGAGCGGCTCGCCTACGTTCTGCGTATGCAGCGGGACCACTACCTCCCGCTCAAAGTCATCCGAGAGCACCTGGACGCCCTGTCCCGGGGTGAGCAGGTGCATCTCCCCGCCCCAGCGCGGCCCCGCGATCCGCTGGACGCCGCGCTGGAGCCGGACGCCGGGCCTGCCCCCACGACTGCCCGCGTGGGCCGCGCCGAGCTGCTGGCCGCGGCGGAGGTCGGCGACAAGGAGCTCGAGGAGTGGGAGTCGTACGGCCTGATTGCTCCGGGTGAGGACGGATCGTACGACGCCGAGTCGGTCGCCATCGCCAAGCTGGTCGCCGATGTGGGCCGGTTCGGGCTGGAGCCGCGGCATCTGCGGGCCATGAAGGCTGCCGCCGACCGGGAGGCCGGCCTGGTCGAACAGGTGGTTGCCCCGCTGCGGCGGCACCGCAACCCGCAGACACGCAACCACGCGGAATCCACTGCCCGGGAGCTGGCCACGCTCTCCGTACGGCTGCACGCAGCCCTGGTGCAGGCGGCTCTGCGGACGCGCCTGCACTGACCTCAGGGGCTCCCGACTACCCAAACCGGCCGGGCTCGTCCTAGGGTTGCTGTGTGAACGAGCTCGACGTCGTGGGTGTCCGGGTGGAAATGCCGTCCAACCAGCCAATCGTGCTCTTGCGCGAAGTGGGAGGCGACCGCTACCTCCCCATCTGGATCGGGCCGGGGGAAGCCACCGCCATTGCGTTCGCCCAGCAGGGCATGGCCCCCGCTCGGCCGCTCACGCATGACCTTTTCAAGGACGTGCTCGACGCGGTCGGTCAGCGGCTGACGGAGGTCCGCATCACGGATCTGCGGGAAGGGGTCTTCTACGCGGAGCTGGTCTTCGCCAGCGGTGTCGAGGTCAGTGCCAGGCCGTCAGACGCCATAGCGCTGGCACTGCGCACCGGTACGCCGATCTACGGCAGCGACGGTGTGCTGGACGACGCGGGCATCGCCATCCCGGACGAGCAAGAGGACGAGGTGGAGAAGTTCCGCGAGTTCCTTGACCAGATCTCGCCTGAGGACTTCGGCAGCAGCAGCCAGTGAGGCGTGGCCTGGGGCGCTCGACAGACGCCACCAGGCCATTCGGCTAGCTGTTCCCCCCGGTGGGACACGGAAAACCACCCTTAGGGTGATTATCACTCGGCGTGGCGAGTGTGGCGATCGTTGACGCACCCGGGGTGACTGCCTACCGTCGAGAAGGCAGGTCAAGGACGGAGGTCGGCGTGGGAAGCACCGGCGACGGTACGGCGGCAGGCCGCCCCATTCCGCTGCATGGGGGTACGGCCGACCCCATCACCGGGAACGCTGCCGCGGCATCCGCCGGGCCGCCCAGCGAGCGGTCCGAACTGATTGGCTATCGCGGCCCCACCGCCTGCGCGGCGGCCGGAATCACCTACCGCCAGCTGGACTACTGGGCGCGCACCGGCCTCGTCGAGCCAAGCGTCCGCCCCGCGTACGGCTCCGGGACGCAGCGCCTGTACAGCTTCCGCGACGTCGTCGTCCTGAAGATTGTCAAGCGCTTCCTCGACACCGGTGTCTCCCTGCAGAACATCCGCACCGCCGTCCAGCACCTGCGCACCCGTGAGCGGGCCGACCTGGGTCAGATGACGCTGATGAGCGACGGCGCGACGGTGTACGAATGTTCCTCCCCGGACGAGGTCGTCAGCCTCCTCCAAGGCGGTCAGGGCATCTTCGGGATCGCCGTCGGGGTGGTGTGGCGGGACGTCGAGGCGGCGCTGTCGCAGCTCCACGGGGAGCGGGTGGACACCGGGGAAACCCTGGTCGGGCACAACCCCGCGGATGAGCTGGCGCGGCGGCGCAACCGCGCGGTCTGACGCCCGCGGCGCTCCAGTGGATCCTTACCTCCGCCCCAGGGCGAATGTCAGTGCGGTGCGGCAGCATCGGACCTGTGAGAGGCGCGCCGACGATCCTGCATCTGGACATGGATGCGTTCTACGCCGCCGTGGAACAGGCGGCGAAACCCAGTCTGCGCCGCAAGCCGGTCATCGTCGGCGGACTGGGCCCGCGGGGCGTGGTCGCCACGGCGTCGTACGAGGCCCGCGTCTTCGGGGTTCACTCGGCCATGGCGATGGCGCAGGCCCGGCGGCTGTGCCCCAACGCCGCTTTCCTCACCCCACGCTTCACGCTCTACCGCCAGGTCAGCGACCAGGTCATGGAACTTCTGCACGCTCTGTCCCCGCTCGTGGAGCCGCTGAGCCTGGACGAGGCGTTCGTCGATCTGGAGGCGGGCGGGGCAGTGACCACGCCGGCCGGGGCCCGCGAGGTGGGGGAGCGGCTGCGTCACGACATCCGGGCCACCACCGGGCTCACCGGATCGGTCGGGCTGGCCGGCTCCAAGATGCTGGCCAAGATCGCATCCGAGCAGGCCAAGCCCGACGGGCTGGTCCTTATCCCGCCGGGCACCGAGCGTGAGCTTCTCGCCCCCCTGCCGGTCCGTACCCTGCCCGGCGTCGGACCGGCGACGGCCGAGCATCTGCGCAGGGCCGGCATCACGACCGTCGGGGAGATGGCGGAGGCCGGAGAGGACGAACTGGTCCGGCTGCTGGGCAAGGCCCATGGCGCCTCGCTGTACACCATGGCGTGCGGCCAGGACGACCGGCCGGTGGTCGCCGACCGGGACGCCAAATCCGTCTCCGTGGAGGACACCTTCGACGTCGACCTGCACGACAGGGCGAGGGTGCGGACGGAGGTTGAGCGGCTGGCCGACCGCTGCGTCCAGCGGCTGCGCTCCGCCGGCCGCTCAGGGCGCACGGTCGTGCTGAAGGTACGGCGCTTCGACTTCTCCACGCTGACGCGCTCCGAGACGCTGCGCGGGCCCACCGACGACCCCACCGTGATCCGGGAGGCCGCGGGGCGGCTGCTGGAGTCCGTGGACACCACGGGCGGCGTACGGCTGCTGGGCGTAGGTGTGAGCGGTCTTGCCGACTTCACCCAGGAAGACCTGTTCGCGCAGGCGGCGAGCGAGCGGGCGGAGGCGGAGGCGCAAGCGGAAGCGGCGCCGCCGGCGGGCGGCGGGCCGCACACCGCAGTTGAGGCGGGGGAGCGGCAGGCGGAGGCTGAGCCCGTCGTCCGCCGATGGCTGCCGGGGCTGGACGTACGCCATACGGAGTACGGCCCGGGTTGGGTGCAGGGAAGCGGCCTCGGCAGGGTCACCGTGCGCTTCGAGGAGCCGGGGTCGGAGCCCGGCCGGGTGCGCACCTTCGCCGTTGACGACCCGGCACTGGAGCCCGCCGATCCGTTGCCGCTGGTGCCTCAGGTGTCCTCGCCGGCGATCTTGCCGAAGTCCTGGTCCTCGGGCGGCTCCTCGCGCGATCCGGAGACGTCCAGCCCGTAGTGGTGGTAGAGCTGCAGCTCCTGTTCGGGGGACAGATGGCGGCCCACGCCGAAGTCCGGGGCGTCCTTGATGAGGGAGCGGCGATACGGAACGCGCAGCGTGTCGTCGATGACCTCGCTGGGCTCCAGCGGCACGAAGGCGTCCCGCCCGAAGAAGCCGGTGCGCACCGCCGCCCATTCCGGCCGGCCGGTCGCGTCGTCCAGGTAGACCTCGTCCACCGTGCCGATCTTCGCGCCGTCGATGTCGTACGCCTTGCGGCCGATCAGGCTCCGCGGATCGATATCGGTCTGCACGGTCCCTCCAACAGGTCGCAAATCCTCTGTGAGAACTACGAAAAGGCACAACACGCAGCTCGGCCACTTGAGCGATCAGGGGAGAGGGCCCGCTGGTAGGCTGGCAAGCGGCTGTAGACCCCGTGCGGGAGAGTCCTCCGACAGCGAAGCCGGGGGCGCCGAAGGAGCAAATCCTCCCCGGAATCTCTCAGGCACCCGTACCGCACGGACGAGGTCACTCTGGAAAGCAGGGCGGGCGTCGGACGGGCAACATGCCGGACGGACCCCTCCTCACCGACGGTGAAAGCCGGAACGCCTCGGCGGCCCGGTGAAGCTCTCAGGTTGAGATGACAGAGGGGGAGGCCGTCCGGGTACCCGCGCCAGGGTGCCCCTCGCAGGTCGCGTCGACCAGGAGGCCTCTGCAGATGACCGCCAATCGCATTCCACTCTCCGGTCTGGAGCGTGGCACCCCCTTCGAGCAACGCCACATCGGGCCCGACACCGAGGCCCAGGCGAAGATGCTCGCTCAGGTGGGCTACGGCTCGCTCGACGAGCTCACCGCTGCCGCCGTGCCGGACATCATCAAGAGCACCGAAGCGCTGGGCCTGCCCGGCGCGCGCAGCGAGGCGGACGTACTCGCCGAGCTGCGACAGCTCGCAGACCGCAACCAGGTGCTGGCCCCGATGATCGGGCTCGGCTACCACGGCACCTTCACCCCGCCGGTAATTCTCCGCAACATCATGGAGAACCCGGCCTGGTACACGGCATACACCCCGTACCAGCCGGAGATCTCGCAGGGCCGCCTCGAGGCGCTGCTCAACTTCCAGACCATGGTCGCCGACCTCACCGGCCTGCCCACCTCGGGCGCCTCGCTTCTCGACGAGGGCACCGCCGCCGCCGAGGCCATGGCCCTGTCCCGCCGAGTCGGCAAGGTCAAAAACGGTGTCTTCCTCATCGACGCCGACTGCCTCCCGCAGACCATCGCCGTCATCCAGACCCGGGCGGAGCCGACCGGCGTTGAGGTGGTCGTCGCCGATCTGTCCGACGGCATCCCGGCCGAGGCCGCCGAGCGCGGGGTCTCCGGTGTCCTGCTGCAGTACCCCGGAGCCTCCGGCCAGGTCCGCGACCTGCGGCCGGTCATCGAGCAGGCGCACGGGCTGGGCGCGGTCGTCACCGTCGCCGCCGACCTGCTGGCCCTGACCCTGCTGACCTCCCCCGGGGAACTGGGCGCGGACATCGCGGTCGGCACCACCCAGCGCTTCGGCGTGCCGATGGGCTTCGGCGGCCCGCACGCCGGCTACATGGCCGTACGGGACACCTACGCGCGCAACCTGCCCGGGCGGCTGGTCGGCGTCTCCGTGGACGCGGACGGCAACAAGGCCTACCGCCTGGCCCTGCAGACCCGCGAGCAGCACATCCGCCGGGAGAAGGCCACCAGCAACATCTGCACCGCTCAGGTGCTGCTCGCCGTGATGGCCGGCATGTACGCCGTCTACCACGGCCCGGAGGGCCTCAAGACCATCGCCCAGCGCACCCACCGCTACGCCACGATCCTCGCCGAGGGGCTGCGGGCCGGTGGCGTCGAGGTCGTCCACGAGACGTACTTCGACACCGTCGTCGCCCGTGTTCCGGGCCGCGCCGCCGATGTCGTGGCCGCCGCCCGTGTGGCCGGCGTCAACCTGCGGCTCATCGACAGCGACCAGGTCGGCATCAGCTGTGACGAGACGACCGGGCGGGTCCAGCTCACCGCCGTGTGGGGCGCCTTCGGGGTGGAGGCCGATGTGGAGGCACTGGGCGCCACCACCGGCGAAGCGCTGCCCGCCGCCCTGCTGCGCAGCGACGACTACCTCACCCACCCGGTCTTCCACCAGCACCGCTCCGAGA
Source organism: Streptomyces sp. HSS9-12 (assembly GCF_054963655.1). NCBI lineage: Bacteria > Bacillati > Actinomycetota > Actinomycetes > Kitasatosporales > Streptomycetaceae > Streptomyces > Streptomyces sp. HSS9-12. The sequence continues at coordinate 12,985 of NZ_JBUEGC010000083.1, forward strand.
CCGCGATGCTGCGCTACCTGCGCAAGCTGGCCGACCGGGACTACGCGCTGGACCGCGGCATGATCCCGCTGGGCTCCTGCACAATGAAGCTCAATGCGACCACCGAGATGGAGCCGGTCACCTGGCCCGAGTTCGGGGCGCTGCACCCCTTCGCGCCGGTGGAGCAGGCCGAGGGCTATCTGACCCTCATCCGCGAGCTCGAGGAGCGCCTGGCCGAGCTCACCGGGTACGACAAGGTCTCCATCCAGCCCAACGCCGGTTCCCAGGGCGAGCTGGCCGGTCTGCTGGCCGTACGCGCCTACCACCGGGCCAACGGCGACGAGCAGCGCACCATCTGCCTGATCCCGTCCTCTGCGCACGGCACCAACGCGGCCAGCGCTGTCATGGCCGGCATGAAGGTCGTCGTGGTCAAGACGGCCGACGACGGCGAGGTGGACGTGGCGGACCTGCGCGCCAAGATCGAGCAGTACCGCGACGAGCTGGCCGTGCTCATGATCACCTACCCGTCCACGCACGGCGTGTTCGAGGAGCACGTCGCCGACATCTGCGCGGCCGTGCACGACGCCGGCGGCCAGGTGTACGTGGACGGAGCGAACCTCAACGCACTGGTCGGGCTGGCCAAGCCGGGCCGGTTCGGCGGCGACGTCTCGCACCTGAACCTGCACAAGACCTTCTGCGTCCCGCACGGCGGCGGCGGCCCGGGCGTTGGCCCGGTCGGCGTGCGCGCGCACCTCGCGCCGTATCTGCCGAACCACCCGCTGCAGCCGGCCGCCGGCCCGGAAACGGGCGTGGGCCCGATCTCGGCCGCTCCGTGGGGCTCCGCGGGCATCCTGCCCATCTCCTGGGCATACGTCCGGCTGATGGGCGCCGAGGGCCTGCGCAGGGCCACCCAGGTCGCAGTGCTCAGCGCCAACTACATCGCCAAGCGCCTCGAGCCGCACTACCCGGTGCTCTACACCGGCCCCGGCGGCCTGGTCGCGCACGAGTGCATCGTGGACCTGCGGCCGCTCACCAAGGCGACCGGCGTGACAGTGGACGACGTGGCCAAGCGGCTGATCGACTACGGCTTCCACGCGCCGACGATGTCGTTCCCGGTGGCGGGGACGCTGATGATCGAGCCGACGGAGAGCGAGGACCTCGCTGAGCTGGACCGCTTCTGCGAGGCGATGATCGAGATCCGGGCCGAGATCGAGAAGGTGGGCTCCGGCGAGTGGCCGGCCGAGGACAACCCGCTGCGCAACGCTCCGCACACGGCGGCCGCGGTCGCCGGGGAGTGGGAGCACTCGTACCCGCGCGAGACGGCGGTCTTCCCGGCCGGGGTGTCGGCGGCGGACAAGTACTGGCCGCCGGTGCGGCGCATCGACGGCGCCTTCGGTGACCGCAACCTGGTCTGCTCGTGCCCGCCGCTGGAGGAGTACGACGCCTGACGGGTTCGTACGTGGGGCCGGTTCGGCGATGCGCCGGGCCGGCCCCTGGCTTTTGCCGGTGGTGCGCGGTGGGGAGTTCCACCGCCGGGCGTCTGCCCTGGTGCCGCCCCGTCAGGCGGCGGTCGTCACCTGCCCTGTGGCCAGCGGCCGGCGCGGGCTGATGACCCGCCCGTCCGGCAGCAGCTCACCGGTGTCCTCGAAGAGCAGAACGCCGTTGCACAGCAGGCTCCAGCCCTGCTCCGGGTGGTACGCCACCACATGGGCGGCCTCCCGGTCGGGAGAGTCGGCTGACGGGCACGGTGGCTGGTGCTGGCACATGGAAGGGTTCTTTCGCTGCGATGTGGTGAGTGATGTGCTGCGGTGCGATGCGGTGTTCATGCCGCTCCCCGTATCGGTCGGTGCGGTTCAAGTGTTGCCCCACGGGCCAGATTCCGCAGGGATTTCGCGGCAGCTGCCCTCACTGGGATATGACGCATCACTCGTGCGGACGGTTCAAGGCAACAGCGGGGTCACTTCGGGTGGTTGTTTCTGGCTGAGTCGGGCTAT
>NZ_JBUEGC010000084.1:0-14641 GCF_054963655.1 Streptomyces sp. HSS9-12
TGGCTGGGGGCGCCCTCCATGACCGGCAACTGCCTGACCAAATGCATGCTTTCGGTCAAGCATTTTGAGTGGTGGTAGGGGGGAGACCGCAACGGCTGTGGACAGCCGCCGGCCCATGCTGAGACGGTCTGTCAACTCGACTGGCTGCTACGGTCCCGTCCATGACCGGCACGGTGTATGTGGGCAACGGAGGCCAGGACGCGGCCCTGGACCGCGGATGGCTGCTCGGCCACTTCAAGGACATCGGCGATCCTCGGCACAGCGATGCCGTCGAGATCAAGTGGGGCGTCCACCCGCGTGGCGACAGGCGTGCACAGTGGGTGAAGGGCGAGGAGCGCACGGCGCTGCAGGTCCTGATCAGCGGACGCTTCCGCGTCGAGTTCCCCGACCGCAGTGTGACGCTGGCAGAGCAAGGCGACTACGTCGTGTGGGGCAAGGGCGTGGACCACTCCTGGTATGCCGAGGAGGAGTCTGTCGTCCTCACCGTCCGCTGGCCCTCCGTACCGGGGTACCGCGTAGACGCCCCAGCCGGCGACACCCGCGCGGACGCCTGACCCACGCTGAAGGCAGGTCCCGGTCCGCTGGCCAGGCGGCCGCAACCGCGTCGAGCGCCTGGAGCGGCGGCGAGGGCGCGGCGGGGGCGGTGGAGGAGCACACCGCGCCGGCACCCCCGCTTCCGAGTAGGAGCGGGTGGTGGTCACCGTCTGACCCTTCGGTTGGCCGGGGGCAGGGGTGGGGCCTGGGGCCGGAGCGGGCGCTGTACCCGACAGGGTGCCGGGCCGTATGGCCGAAGCCGCACTGATTGGCCGGGGGCGAGCGGGTGGTGGTCACCGTCTGACCCTTCGGTTGGCCCGGGGGCAGGGGTGGGGCCTGGGGCCGGAGCGGGCGCTGTACCCGACAGGGTGCCGGGCCGCGTGGCCGAAGCCATACAGGTTGGCGGTGTCAGCGGGCCTCCGGCATTCCATACTCTGGCCCGCATGACCCCTCAGCACGTTGATCCCCAGGTCGGGAAGGCTGTCAAGGCGACCGACCGCGCACACGTCTTCCACTCCTGGTCGGCACAGGGGCTCATAGACCCCTTGGCTGTCGCCGGCGCCGAAGGTTCGTACTTCTGGGACTACGACGGCAACCGCTACCTCGACTTCTCCTCCCAACTGGTCAATACCAACATCGGGCACCAGCACCCGAAGGTCGTGGCCGCGATCCAGGAGCAGGCCGCGAAGTTGTGTACGATCGCGCCCGGCTTCGCAGTGGACGTACGGTCCGAGGCCGCGCGCCTGATCGCCGAGCGCACTCCCGGCGACCTCGACAAGATCTTCTTCACCAACGGTGGCGCGGAGGCCGTGGAGAACGCGGTCCGTATGGCCCGCCTGCACACCGGCCGTCCGAAGGTGCTGTCCGCCTACCGCTCGTACCACGGCGCCACCGCCGCCGCGATCAACCTGACCGGCGACCCGCGCCGCTGGCCGTCGGACACGGGCGCGGCGGGAGTCGTGCACTTCTGGGGCCCGTTCCTGTACCGCTCGCCGTTCCACGCCACCACCGAGGCCGAGGAGTGCGAGCGTGCCCTGCGGCACCTCGAGGACACCATCGCCTTCGAGGGCCCGCAGACCATCGCCGCGGTCATCCTGGAGACGATCCCGGGTACCGCCGGGATCATGGTCCCGCCGGCCGGCTACCTGGCCGGGGTCCGCGAGATCTGCGACCGCTATGGCATCGTCTTCATCCTGGACGAGGTGATGGCGGGCTTCGGCCGTACGGGCCGGTGGTTCACCGCCGAACACTTCGGCGTCACGCCGGACCTGCTGACGTTCGCCAAGGGGGTCAACTCCGGCTACGTTCCGCTGGGCGGCGTCGCGATCTCCGCCGAGATCGCGGCGACCTTCGACCAGCGGCCGTACCCGGGCGGCCTGACCTACTCCGGCCACCCGCTGGCCTGCGCCTCCGCGGTCGCGACGATCAACGCGATGGCGGAGGAGCGGATCGTGGAGAACGCCGCGGAGATCGGCGAGAAGATCCTCGCTCCGGGCCTGCGGGAGCTCGCGGAGCGGCACCCGTCGGTCGGCGAGGTACGGGGCCTGGGCGTCTTCTGGGCGCTGGACCTGGTGCGGAACAAGGAGACGCGCGAGCCGCTGGTGCCGTACAACGCCTCGGGCGCGGCGAACGCTCCGATGGCCGAGTTCGCGGCGGCCTGCAAGCGCGGCGGGCTGTGGCCGTTCGTGAACATGAACCGTACGCATGTGGTGCCAGCGTGCACGATCACGGAATCCGAGGCCAAGGAGGGTCTGGCGATCCTCGACGAGGCGCTCTCCGCGGCGGACGCCCACACGGTGTGAGACGCGAGGGCCCGGGGTCGGTGGGGATCCCCATACCGAAAGCTAGGCACGGGTGGGGGTTCTGGACGTAAAAGCTCCCCCAGCTGCCTCCCCCTGGGGCACTCCCCCAGCTGCCTCCCCCCTGGGGCACTCCCCCAGCTACCGCCGGGGTTACCCCAACCCGGGCCGCCAGGCCCAGGGGGACTACCTCTGGGGGCGCCCCCAGGAGGTGCCCCAGGGGCCGCCGGCCTGAGGATGCGCAGTCCAGGACCCCCACCCCGGAGACCCCGGTCCGACCCGACCGCCGGGCCGGCCGCACCGCTGGGCCCGGGCGCCGCTACCCGGGCCTGGCCGACTGGCCACACGGCCGCCCGGCCACACGGCCGGGGCGCTCCACCGTGTCGCTCGCCGCAGCCGTCACCGCATATGGTGACCCGCGGGCCGCCCCCCACCCCGTGGCCCGCGGAAGGAGAGCCCAGCATGCCCGCCAGCGGCAGCGGTACTGGCACCGGCACGCCCCGTACCCGCGCCGTCACCCGTAACACCCTGCGCCAGCAGATCGCCGACGCCCTGCGCGACGAAGTGCTGGCCGGCCGTCTCACCGCAGGCCGCCATGTCACCGTCAAGGAGATCGCCGAGCAGTACGGCGTCTCCGCCACCCCCGTGCGCGAGGCTCTCGTCGACCTCTCCGCCCAGGGGCTCATCGACATGGAGCACCACCGCGGCTTCCAGGTGCACCAGTTCACGCCCGACGACTTCCGCGGCATGATCGAGGCCCGCAGCCTCATCGTCGACGGCATCTTCCGCTGCGCGACCGAACGCCAGCTGGTCGACCTGACCCCCGAGACCCTGACCTCCGTACGCCGCCGGGCCGAGGAGGCCGAGCGGGCCTCCCGGGCCGGGGACCTGGACATCCTCATCGGCTACGACCTGCGCTTCTGGCGGGAGCTCGGCAGCCTCGTCGGCAATCCGTACATCTCGGACCTGCTGCACCGGGTGCGCGTGCAGTGCTGGGCCTTCGTCGTGCCGTATCTGCGCCGGGAGCGGGATCTCAAGGGGCGCCTGTGGTGTGGCCACAACGCGCTCGTCGACGCCGTCGACCGCCGTGACGCCGAGGCCGCACGGGAGATCATCAACGCCTACAACGACCATGCCCTCGCCCTGCTCGACCGGGTGTCGCGCGCGAACGCGGGCGGTGACCGCCCTTCCGCAAGGGCGAAAACTCCCACCTGATCCGGTACAACCAGCGATCCCCCGACACCGTCTTGCCAATGCCGCGGGCAGTTCGCCGGTGCCGAAAGGGTGCCGAAAGGTGCCGAAAGGACGAGCGGGGGCCGGGTTTGAGAGCCAGGCCCGAACGGCTGTCGGCAGGGCCGGTACGGTACGGACACGGTCGACCGACCAGCGACCGCTCCGGGGTGGGACCCGGTGACAGAAGGGGGTAGGCATGGACGCCGTGCACCGGGCGGCGGCGCTGCCCGCACCCCGGTCGGGGGCAGCCTCGCCGGGAATCGGGGGAGGGGCCCCGTCAGCGGCTGTCCCCGTCATCGACCTCTCGGTCGTCATCCCCGCGTACAACGAGGAGCACCGGCTGCGCCGCGGTGTGGACGAGGTCTGCCGCTACCTGCGCGACGGCACCACCCGGGACTGGGAGGTGATCGTCGTCGACGACGGCTCGACGGACCGCACCGCGGCCATCGCCGCCGCCGCAGCCGCCGACGAGCCCCGCATCCGGCTGCTGCGCGCACCGGTCAACCGTGGCAAGGGACACGCCGTACGGATCGGCATACGGCAGTCCCGCGGCCGCCGGGTTCTCTTCTGCGACGCCGACGCCGCGACGCCCATCGAGGAACTGGCGCTGCTGCACGAGCGCCTGGACCAGGGCTACGCGGTCGCGATCGGCTCGCGCGCTCAGCCCGAGTCGCGGATCGAGGCCCGCCAGCATGTGCTGCGCGAGGTGCTGGGCAAGGCGGGCAACCGGCTCATCCGGGCCCTGGCCGTACCGGGGGTCCGCGACACCCAGTGCGGGTTCAAACTCTTCGACGGGGACAAGGCGCGCAGGGCGTTCGCCCGGGCCCGTACGGACGGCTGGGGGTTCGATGTCGAGATACTGCGGATCTTCCACGCCAACCGCTGGCCGATAGCCGAGGTGCCGGTGCGCTGGTCGCACCAGCCGGGGTCGAAGGTCGGGCCGCTGGACTACGCGAAGGTGCTCGCCGAGGTCCTCAAGGTCCGCCTGCACGGTGAGGTCGCGAGGGAAGAGCAGTGACGGAGACGACCGAGACGTCGGAGGCAACGGACCGTACGCCGACGCCGGAGGACAGGGACGAGAGGGGCGGCACGGGCAATACGGCCGACGCGTCCGCGGCTGAGCGTACGGGAAGAGCCCCGCGCCGCCGGATACGGCCGGCCGCCCTCGCCGTACCCACCGGCTATCTGCTGGCCTCACTCCTGCTCTACGTCCACCTGTGGGCCGACCTCGACCGGCGCTATCTCGTGGACAGCATGCGCGACCAGAACCAGTGGGAGTGGTTCTTCGCGGTTACCGCGCACAACGTCTTCAGCCTCGACAACCCGCTGTTCACGACCCTGCAGAACTTCCCGCTCGGCGTGAACCTGATGGCGAACACCGTCATGCTCGGGCTGTCCGTCCCGCTCGCGCCCGTCACCGCGCTCTTCGGTGCGACCACGACCTGGGCCGTCGCCCTGACCGGGGGCCTGGCGGCGACCGCCACCGCCTGGTACTGGCTCATCCGCAAGTACCTCACGCGCATCCGCGCGGCGGCCTTCCTCGGCGGCGCCTTCAGCACCTTCGCCCCGCCGATGATCTCCCACGCCAATGCGCACCCCAACCTCGTCGCACTGTTCGCGATCCCGCTGATCGTCGACCGCCTGCTGCGGCTGTGCGGCCGAGGAAGGCGGGTCGTACGCGACGGCCTGGTCCTCGGCCTGCTGCTGACCTGGCAGATCTTCCTCGGCGAGGAGGCGCTGCTGCTCGCCGCGACGGGGATGGTGTTCTTCGCGCTGGCCTACGCCTGCATGCGGCGCGATGTGGCCCGCGCCGCCGTACTGCCGCTGCTGGGCGGCTGTACGGTCGCCGCGGTCGTCTGCCTGCCGCTGGTCGCCTATCCGCTGTACTGGCAGTTCTTCGGCGACCAGAGCTACCGGAGCATCCTGCACGGCCCGACCGGCAACCCTCCGCTCGCCCTCCTCGAGTTCTCCGGGCGCGCCCTGGCGGGGGACAAGGCCACCGCCGAATCGCTCTCCCTCAACCCGACCGAGCAGAACGCCTTTTACGGTTGGCCGCTGATGTCGCTCCTGCTCGGTATCGCGGTCGTGCTGTGGGACCGGGCGGTCGTACGGGCCTTGGCCTGGACCGCTCTTGTGGCCGCCCTGCTGTCGCTCGGCGCCCAGGTGCCGCTGCCGTGGACAGACGACACGGCCCTGGGACCCTGGTGGATTTTCGACAGGCTGCCGCTGTTCGAGTCGGTCATCGAGTCGCGCTTCGCGATGGTGTGCGCGCCCTGCATCGGCATGCTGCTGGCGCTGGCGTGGACGGCGGTGGCGGACACCGCCAGGGCCGAACGAGCGACGGGAGCGGGCGACGACCGGGACCGCCGCAACCGGGCCCTGGTCATCCGGGCGGCCGGAAGCCTGGCGCTCGGCGCGGCCCTGCTGCCGATCGTGCCGAAGCCCATGGAGACCGTGGACCGGCCGGCCGTACCCGCGTTGGTCGCGGACGGCGCGTGGCGCTCGTACGTCAGACCCGGCCAGTCGCTGGTGCCCGTACCGCTGCCCTCCCCGGGCGAGGCGACCGCGCTGAAGTGGCAGATCGACGCGGACTTCGGCTTCCCCATGCCCGGCGGCTACTTCAACGGTCCGTACGGGCCCGACCGGATCGGTATCTACGGCGCCGTCCCGCGCCCCACCAGCGACCTCCTGCGCAATGTCCGCTATACCGGCCAGATTCCGCAGATCGGGCCCGCCCAGCAGCGCGCCGCCCGCGCGGACCTGGCCTACTGGCGGGCGGGCGCCCTGGTGCTGGCGCCACAGCCGAACGACCAGGCGCTGCGGATCACCCTGGAGCGCCTGCTCGGCCGCCCGGGCGAACGAGTGGGTGACTCCTGGGTATGGGATGTGGGATGAAGCCCGCTGATGTGCCGCGCAGCGCAGACGGCCCCTGAGCACGCTGCTTCGCGGAGCGTGCCCCGGGCACTACGCTGTCCCGGCCACCGCACCAATTGCCCGCCCCTCCGACAGAGAGCGAGACCTCGTGGCGTGTGACCTGTGGCTGGTCCCCCTCGTCGACGTGTTGTGCCACAGCCCCGACAACCCCTTCGCCGAAGAGATCGCGGCCTACGACAAGGCGCTGACCGAAGCGGGCCTGCCGCCCGTGCCCGTCTACGGCTATATGCCGGGACTGTCGGGGGACGTCGCTCCGGTGGCGGGCTTCGACTACGACGCACTGCACTTCCTGCGCCGCGCCTACCTTCTGCAGCTCTGCGGGCTGGCCGTGACCCCGGTGGACGAACTCGGCGGTGACTACGAGCAGTTGCTGGAGATGTTCGAGGGCAGTGCGCAGCAGTCGCACCTGGTCTGGCACTACGACCACGCCGGGGCGTACGTGCCCGTCGACTTCGTCTGCCCGCTGTCGAACGAGGAACTGCTGGCGGGCGGCGGCCCGTTGGGCTCCAGCCAGGGACTGCTGCGCGAACTGGAGTACGTCGGACCGGCGATCGGCATCGACCCGGCCAACCCGCCTCCGGCGCCGGCCCCTCCGGTCCGTCCCACGTCGCTGGAGGAGCCCGCGGCCATGGCGCCGTACGACGACAGCCCGTACGCGCGCGAGCGGCACGTCTGGCTGGGGTTGCACGCGGCGGTGACCCGCAGTCTGGGGCAGGGATCGATGATCGTCTTCAGCTGACGTGCCGTGCCCTACCGCGGTGACTCCGGAGGGCGCTGCCGCGGCATGCTTGGCCGCGCGCCGGGCGGCAGCGGGGCGCGGCTCGGTGGCTGCCCGTTGCTGTCGGCCCGCGCCACCCCCCACAGCCCCAGCGACTGGGTGAGCAGCGGCGCCGACCCCGACCGGAACTCCACCATCCAGCCCGCGGTCTCCGACCGTACGAGCTCCGAGACGTCCTCGGAGAAACGCCGCAGCACCGTGAGGCACCGCTCCGCGGCTTCGCTCGCGGTGCCCTCGGTCGGCCCGAGGACCTCGCGGACGCACTCCGACGCCCAGTCGAACTGCAGCGCCTCCAGCCGCCGCTGCACCGCCTGGGCGGTCGCCATATCCCGCATCCAGCCTGAGGTCAGGCCGAAGAACCGGTCGCAGCCCAGACATGCCGCCGCGGCCAGCAAGGCCAGGTAGCCCCAGGGCACGCCGTCCTGGAGCACCGTGGCGAGGTCCAGCAGCGGCAGCGCGACGGCCACCGTCGCCGAGAGGGCCGCGCCCAGGCGCAGCGACCGTGCCCCGTACCGCTTCCATCGCCGGCCGGCGAGGTACCAGTCGATGGTGCACAGCGCGCGGTTCTCGACCCACCGGTACAGCTCATCCAGGCGCACCGCGGGCTCTGCCCAGTCGCCGGGCGGGAACGGCCGGCCGAGCAGGTCGCCTTGCCTGGTCCCGCCCTCCTTCCGAGAGGGCCTCTCGGGCTGCATCTCCGGCTGGCTCACCCGTGCGCTCCCTCTGCGAATGGCGATGCGGTACCGGCCGTGTACGGGTGTACGGGCCGCCGCGCGTGACCCACGGCACGGTCTGCGTCCTGCCCTGCCGGCTGTGACCCGCGGTACAGAACCTGACCACCGATGCGCGGCCCCCCTTCCTACCCCCGAACGGCTGGCCTTGACCTTAAGATCGGGGTTTTTCCGCCCGGAAGTGGTGCGTGATCCGATATAGGAGCGAGCGGACTCTCACCCGAAAGAGTGGGCCGGCGTCCTTCTGCCTCCTGGTGTCGGCCCTTGGGGGTGGCCGGGTGGGTGGCCCGACGCCCGCCACAGGGGCAGCCGTGGGGCCGCGGGGCACCCCCTCGTCGGCGCTTCGTACAAGCCGCCGGGACCCCCGGCATGTGGGAACCGCCAGGGCAGGGCATTAGGCTGCTCGGCGTGAAGGTCCTCGTCATCGGCAGCGGCGCCCGCGAACACGCCCTGTGCCGCGCTCTCTCCCTCGACCCCGACGTCACCGAGCTGCACTGCGCCCCCGGCAACGCCGGCATCGCCGAGGTGGCCGAGCTGCACCCGGTGGACGCGCTCGACGGCGCGGCCGTCGCCGACCTGGCCGCGTCGCTCGGCGCCGGCCTCGTGGTCGTCGGCCCCGAGGCGCCGCTCGTCGCCGGCGTGGCCGACGCGGTGCGCGACCGGGGCATCCCCGTCTTCGGGCCGTCTGCGCAGGCGGCGCAGCTGGAGGGTTCCAAGGCCTTCGCCAAGGAGGTCATGGCGGAGGCCGGCGTTCCGACGGCCCGCTCGTACGTCTGCACCACCGCTGAGGAGGTCGAGGAGGCCCTGGACGCCTTCGGCGCCCCGTACGTGGTCAAGGACGACGGTCTGGCCGCGGGCAAGGGGGTTGTCGTCACGGACGACCTCGAGGCGGCCCGCGCCCACGCCCTCGCGTGTGAGCGGGTGGTGATCGAGGAGTTCCTCGACGGGCCCGAGGTCTCCCTTTTCGCCGTCACCGACGGCGAGACGGTCGTGCCGCTCCAGCCCGCCCAGGACTTCAAGCGCGCCCTGGACGCCGACCAGGGGCCGAACACGGGCGGCATGGGCGCGTACTCCCCGCTCCCGTGGGCCGACCCGAAGCTGGTCGACGAGGTGCTGGAGACCGTCCTGCAGCCGACGGTGGACGAGCTGCGCCGGCGTGGGACGCCGTTCTCCGGGCTGCTGTACGCGGGGCTGGCGATCACCTCGCGAGGCGTGCGGGTGATCGAGTTCAACGCGCGCTTCGGGGACCCGGAGACGCAGGTCGTCCTGGCCCGCCTCAAGACGCCGCTGTCGGGGCTGCTGTACGCGGCGGCCACGGGGACGCTGGCCTCGTTCGCGCCGCTGCGCTGGAGCGACGGCGCGGCGGTGACGGTGGTGATCGCCTCACAGAACTACCCGGGCACGCCGCGCACCGGCGACCCGGTCGACGGCCTCGCGGACGTCGCGGAACAGGACGTCCCGCATGCGTATGTGCTGCACGCGGGTACGAAGCGGGACGGCGACGGGCGCACGGTCAGCGCGGGCGGCCGGGTGCTGTCGGTGACGGCGACCGGCGAGGACCTCGCGCAGGCCCGCGAGCGCGCCTACCGTGCGGTCTCGCGCATCCACCTCCCGGGCTCCCACCACCGCACGGACATCGCGGCCAAGGCAGCCCAAACCACCCCGGCCTAACCCCGGGCCCGTACCTCGTCGAGCGGCCTGCCACCGCGGCCGGCTCGCGGCGCCGAAGGCCGCCAAGCGGTGTTTTCCCGCCCACCTGCCCCAAAAAGTCGGGGGAGGGTGGGCGGGAAAACCCGGCGCGAAGCACCGGGCGCGAGGCCTGGGGCCGCCCCGGCAAGAACCCCCTGGTGAGGAGCGGCTCGTCACGGCCGCACCCGCGGCCGACCACCCCCCGCCCCCGCCGGACGGCGAAAATCGCCCCCCAAAGCCAAGCGCAGCGGAACCGGCTTTGACCAAAGCCATTCCATCGAGTGAGCGCTTCGTCATCCGGCTGACGCACGCCGACCCCGCAACTAGGGTGCCGCTCAAGCGAAGCGGCACCCGCATCCGGCAACTGGCCCACCGGCATTGCGATGTCGGTGCCCAGTGCGACAGTGGGGGCATGGGCAAGCGGCAACAGGCAGTGGCGATGAGGGGGTGACCTTCGACCGTGGTCGAACCGGCCGGTGCGGAGCCAGGCACGCACTTTGCGCGTTCCAGGGCGCTCGCGGTGCTGCGTGTCCGCAGTGCCGCGCTGACGGTTGCCCTGCTGCCCGCGGCCGTCGCCGTGGTGCTGGTCGTGGCCGCCGCCACAGGCAAGGTCGGCGGCGCGGGCTGGTCCGCGGTGAGCTGGGCGTCCGTCGTCATCGCCACGGTCGTGCTGCTGCTGGCAGCCGTCGTGACCGGCGTCGTCGTACGGGCCAAGCCCGCCGTGAGCCCGACCGTCGGGATCCCCGAGGGGGCGGCCCCCGACCTCTATCGCCTCGTCCGTGACCTCGCGGACCGCCTCGACGTCCCCGCGCCGTCGGCCATAGCGCTCACGCCGGACTGCGACAGCTGGCTCGAGGACCGTGCGCATCCGGCGGTCCGGACCGGCCGCCACGGCCGCCCCTGGCCCCTGGCCGTCAGCTCCACACCACCCGTCCTGGTCATCGGGTCGCCGTTCCTGTGGTGGATGCGAGTGGCCGAACTGCGCGCCGTGCTCGCACCGGTCGTGGCCGGTACGGGCCCCTCCGCGCACCCGGACATAGCGGCGGCCCGCCGGTTCGTACGCGGGCTGGACGCGGCCGTGGCGGTCGCCGCCCGCCACCGTTCGGTCGCCTTCGTCGGCTGGACGGCCCGGCTGCTGCTGCGGAGCTGCCGCGACCATGTCGCGGAGATGGAGCGGGGTGTCGCCGCCGCCGCGTCGGCCCGGGCCCAGGCGGTGGACTACGGGCTGCGGATCGTCGCCCAGGAGCAGGTCGGCCTCGCCTACGCGGGCTGGGACCGGCTGCTGACCCGGGTGGCGCTGCCCGCCTGGCGGATGGGCCGCTGGCCGTCCCGGCTCGACGCCGGGGTGGTCTCCGCGCTGACCGAACTCTCCCGGCGCGACCGGCTCGCGGAGGGCTTCGCCACCCGGCTGGGGGAGCGGCCCGCCTGCGACCTTCTGGAGGAGCCGGGGGTGGTGGACGAGGCGGCGTCGCTGCTCGCGGCCCGGCTGTTCCACGGCGGTCCGGCGCACGCGGGCCCGCACTGGTCACCGGTCGACTGGGACACCTACCCGGAAGAGGTCGTCGACCGGAAGTGGCGTCTGGAGGCCGCCCGGCTCCACCGGGTGCTGGACGAGCTCACGCCCCCAGGAGGCCCCCCGGGTCGCCCACCGGAAGGCACCCCCGGAGCCACTCCATCAGTCCCCGAGATGTCCCCTGAGCGCCGCCAGGCCGCCGCGGCGCTGCCTGGTCCCACCCTGGCCCGCGTCGTGGACCGGCTGTCTGCCGAGGGCGGCATCGGCCTGGGGGAGGAGCTGGCGGCCCGGCTCAGCCAGGAACTGGCGCGCGAGGAGGAGGCGCAGCGGCAGGCGGCCCGTACCGCCGCGGCGCGCCCCGAGAGCTGTACAGCCGCGCCCGGCGAGGCCCCCGCGCCCGGCGGGGCCCCCGCGCCCGATGAGGCTCCGGGGCCCGGCCCGTGCCCGGATGCGCTGGCGGGCGGCACCGGCGGGTGGGGCGACACCGGCATACCGCTCTTCCCGCTGCAGGCGCCCCGCACGGGGCGGGAGCTCCTCGCCGACCACATCACGGCGATGGTCTGCTGCACGGCCGTCGACACGGCGGGCGCCAGACCTGGCCTGGACTGGCTGGACGGCCCGGTACTGCTGCTCGGCGGCAAGCGCGGTGCTGACCTCGGTGTCCCCGTGCTCAGCCTGGTCGAGGACAGCGACCCGGCACCGCTGCGCACATGGCTCACCGCGGCGGGCGTCCGCCCCGAAAAGCCGGTGCGCCTGGTCTAGGACGGTCTAGGACCTCGTCTCCACGGCGCACTATCGCCATGTTTGCGCCATAAATTCGCCATTCCACAGCCGTCGACCTCCCATGAATCAGCACGAATAGTTACCAATGCAGTGCGTTCTGTGATGTGCTGGGGATAGTTCAGGGGAGCAGCTGGGTCCGGGAGGGATTGTTCGTGGGCAGTACGGACAAGATCCGCCGCTGGGAGTCGGGGGCGCTGGCGCACGCGGTCACCGACCCTTTCGGGCAGGGGCCACTGCCGTGGCTCCGCGGCAGCGAGAACTACTTCGACGACACCGGCCACGTCGTGCCCTGGTACGTGGACCCGGCGGTCGCCCACGCCGAGCCGGGCATTCCCACGTCCCGCCGCGGCTCCGCCCGCCCCGGCCCCCGCACCGCCGACGACGTGGGGCGCCAGATCAAGGGCTTCTCGTCCGGCGGAGCCGTAGCCCCCGGCGAGGCCATCGACTTCCACATCACCGTGGACCCGCCCCAGCAGTTCGGCGTCGACATCTACCGCATCGGCCACTACGGCGGCGACGGCGCCGCCAAGATCACCACCAGCCCGCGGCTGTCCGGCATCGTCCAGCCGGCCCCGCTCACCGCCGGGAGAACCGTTTCCTGCCACCACTGGTGGCTGTCCTGGCGCCTCCAGGTCCCCAGCTACTGGAACAGCGGGGCGTACGTCGCCGTCCTCACCACCGCCGACGGCTACCGAAGCCACATCCCCTTCACCGTCCGCGACAACCACCCCGCCGACCTGCTGCTCCTGCTCCCCGATGTCACGTGGCAGGCGTACAACCTCTATCCGGAGGACGGCCATACCGGCGCCAGCCTCTACCACGCCTGGGACGAGCACGGACGGCTCCTCGGCGAGGAGGACGCGGCTGTCACCGTCTCCTGCGACCGCCCCTACGCCGGCGCGGGCCTGCCCCTGCACGTGGGCCACGCGTACGACTTCATCCGCTGGGCCGAGCGCTACGGCTACGACGTCGCCTACGCCGACACCCGCGATCTGCACGCCGGGCGCGTCGACCCGACCCGCTACCGCGGACTGGTCTTCCCCGGCCACGACGAGTACTGGTCCGTGCCCATGCGCCGCACCGTCGAGACGGCCCGCGACAGCGGGACCTCGCTGGTCTTCCTCTCCTCGAACACCATGTACTGGCAGGTCGAGCTGAAGCCCGCCCCGTCCGGCGTTCCCGACCGCCTGCTGAGCTGCCGCAAGCGGCGTGGCCCCGGCCGCCCGGCGTTGTGGCGCGAGATCGACCGCCCCGAGCAGCTGCTGCTGGGCATCCAGTACGCGGGCCGGGTCCCCGAACCGCACCCGATGGTGGTGCGCAACGCCGACCACTGGCTGTGGGACGCGACCGGCGCGGGCGAGGGCGAGGAGCTGCCCGGCCTGGTCGCGGGCGATGCCGACCGGTACTTCCCGCGGACGGCCCTGCCCGAACACACCCGGCGCATCCTGCTCGCCCACTCCCCGTACGAGGACGCCGAAGGGAATCTGCGCCACCAGGAGACCTCGCTCTACCGGGCGCCCAGCGGAGCACTCGTCTTCGCCGCCGGCACCTTCGCCTGGTCCCCCGCCCTGGACCGCCCCGGCCATATCGACCCACGCGTCCAGCGCGCCACCGCCAACCTCCTCGACCGCATCTGCAAACGGGACTGACAGCACCGGGCCCCGGGCATACGCGTACCGACCCTCGATGGGACGGACGGGCAGCCGTACGGAAGAATCGGGGTGCTTGGAATAATCCACCAGGAGGCAGCGTGTCCGGATTCGTCGAGAAGCCCGAGCCCGTGCAGGTGCCGGGCCTTGTGCATCTGCACACCGGCAAGGTGCGTGACCTCTATCAGAACGCCGCCGGGGACCTGGTGATGGTCGCCAGCGACCGCATCTCCGCGTACGACTGGGTGCTGCCCACCGAGATCCCGGGCAAGGGCAGGATCCTCACTCAGCTCTCGCTGTGGTGGTTCGACCAGCTCGCCGATCTGATCCCCAACCATGTGCTGAGCACGGATGTCCCCGAGGGCGCCCCCGCCGACTGGGCCGGGCGCACTCTGGTCTGCGAGTCGCTGCGGATGGTCCCCGTCGAGTGCGTGGCCCGCGGCTACCTCACCGGCTCCGGCCTCGCCGAGTACCAGGAGAGCCGCACGGTCTGCGGCCTGGCCCTGCCCGAAGGCCTCGTCGACGGATCCGAGCTGCCCGCCCCGATCTTCACCCCCGCGACGAAGGCCGCGGTCGGCGACCATGACGAGAACGTCTCGTACGAGGAGGTCGCCCGCCAGGTCGGCGCCGACACCGCGGCGCAGCTGCGCCAGATCACCCTCGCCGTCTACGGCCGGGCCCGCGACATCGCCCGCGACCGCGGGATCATCCTCGCCGACACGAAGTTCGAGTTCGGCTTCGACGGCGAGCAGTTGGTGATCGCGGACGAGGTGCTGACCCCGGACTCGTCCCGCTTCTGGCCCGCGGACCTGTGGGAGCCGGGCCGTGCGCAGCCGTCCTTCGACAAGCAGTTCGTCCGCGACTGGCTGTCGTCCCCGGCATCCGGCTGGGACCGCAAGAGCGAACAGCCCCCGCCGGCGCTCCCCGAGGAGATCGTCGACCAGACGCGCGCCAAGTACGTCGAGGCGTACGAGCGCCTGACCGGCACGGCCTGGTCC
>NZ_JBUEGC010000085.1:0-14018 GCF_054963655.1 Streptomyces sp. HSS9-12
CCGTCTCCGACGGCCGCGGCGTCGGGGGGCATGTGCCCCCGGGGCCGCTGGCCCTGCGCTGCGCGCCGGGTTATCTCCCGCCTGCCCGCCCCAAAACTGGGGCGGGCAGGGCGCTGCGCGGGGATGGCCGAGCCGACGGTAGCTGGGGTATGGGTTCAACGGCCGCCGGCGTGCGGCTATCCGGGGCGCGAAGAGGAGGGCGCCGGCGGCGCGGGATTACGCGTCCGGGGTCGCCGCGAGGCCGCCGGGGTGGATGACCCGGGACAGAAAAGACTGCGTCCGTGCGTGGGACGGACGGACCAGCACATCCTCCGGGCTGCCCTCCTCCACCACGCTCCCGCCGTCCATGAACACCACCCGGTCCGCGACCTCCCGCGCGAACGCCATCTCGTGCGTCACGACCAGCATCGTCATGCCCTCGTCGGCCAGTGTGCGCATCACGCCCAGCACCTCGCCGACCAGCTCGGGGTCCAGCGCGCTCGTCGGCTCGTCGAACAGCATCAGCTCCGGCCCCATCGACAGCGCCCGGGCGATCGCCACCCGCTGCTGCTGCCCGCCGGACAGAGCGGCGGGATAGCTGCGCTCCTTGTCCGTCAGGCCGACCTTCGCGAGGTTCTCGCGCGCCGTCCGCTCGGCCTCCTCCGTGCCGCGCCGCAGCACCCGCCGCTGCGCGATCGTCAGATTCTCCAGCACGCTCAGATGCGGAAAGAGGTTGAAGGACTGGAAGACCATGCCGATCCGGCGGCGCACCCGGTCGATGTCGACATCGGGGTCCGTGATGTCGATCCCGCCCACCAGCACCCGCCCCGCCGTCGGCTGCTCCAGCAGGTTGACGCAGCGCAGCAGCGTCGACTTCCCCGACCCCGACGGCCCGATGACGCACACCACTTCACCGTGCGCGACCTGGAAGTCGATCCCGCGCAGAACCTCCAGCTGCCCGAAGGACTTGTGCAGCCCGTGAATGTCGATGGCAGACGTCATACGGCATCCTCACCGCGCCTTGGCGTGCCGGGCCTCGAGCCGCCTCACCAGCAGCCCGAGCGGGATCGTGACCAGCAGATAGCACAGCCCGGCCACGAAGATGGGGGTGGTGTTGGCGGTCTGGCTCGCCAGGTCCTTCCCGAACTTGGTCAGTTCGCGCTGTTCCAGGGTCACCCCGAGGAACAGCACCAGCGAGGAGTCCTTGAAGAGCAGCACCAGCTCGTTGGTCAGTGGCGGCACGATGATCCGGAAGGCCTGCGGGATGACGATCGACCGCATCGCCGTCGCGTACGACATACCCAGCGTGCGCGCCGCCTCCATCTGACCGCGCGGTACGGCCTGGATGCCGGCCCGGATGGTCTCCGCCATATAGGCCGCCGACACCAGCCCCAGCGCGCACGCCACTTGCCCGTACGTCCCACCCGGGAAGGTCAGCCCCGGGAACGCCAGCGGTACCCCCACCCCGACGAAGATGAAGATCAGCAGGGCGGGGAGCCCGCGGAAGAACTCGATGTACGCCATCGCCAGCCAGCGGTACGGCCCGACTGACGACAGCCGCATCAGCGCCACGACCAGGCCGAGCACCAGCCCGACCGCGAACCCGGAGAGGGTGTAGATGACCGTGTTGAGCAGCGCGACCGTGAGCAGGTCGGGAAACAGCTGCCGGGCCACGGACGGGTCGAGGAACTGCGCCTGGAGCTGCCGCCAGTCGGCGAGCATGGCGACCAGCACCACCGCCACTCCGAGCACGGCGTACTGCACACCGCGCGCCAGCCGCTGCCGGCGCCGCGGCGACAGCTCGCTCACTGTGCCCCGTCGCTCATGGGCATGGGCCCGATCCACTGCTCGTACAGCTTCTTGTACGTGCCGTCCTGCCGGGCCTTCTCTATCGCCGCGTCGATCTTCTTCAGCAGTTGGGGGTTGCCGCCCTTCTTCACCGCGAAACCGTACTGCTCTCCGGTGTGAAGGTTGCCCGCGAGCTGGAACTTGGCGGCGTTGGCGGAGTCCTTGAGCCAGCTCTGCACCACGGGGAAGTCCTGGATGATGACATCCACCTGCCCGGTGCGCAGCCCGTTCAGCTCCGCGTCGGAGGACTCGTACGATTTCGCGTCCACGCCCGCCTTGTGCGCGAAGTCCTCCCCGGTCGTCGCGGACTGCGAACCGAGCTTCAGCTTCTGCGCCTTGACATCGTCCAGGGAGCCCACCTTGAGGCTCTTGCGGGCCAACAACGCCTGGGTGGCGTCGAAGTACGGCACAGAGAAGTCGAGGTTCTGCTTCCGCTCGTCGGTGATCGTCATGCCCGCGGCGGCCACATCGCAGGTGCCCGCGTTGAGATCCGCGCCGGTCTTGATGGTTTCAAAGGACTTGTCGACGATGACCTGCTTGACGCCGAGGTCCTTGGCGACCAGATCGATCATCGCCACATCGAAGCCGACGACCTTGCCGCCCTTCTCGAACTGGAAGGGCGGGTAAGGGAGATGGGTGCAGGTGGTCAGCTGCCCGGCCTTGACCAGCTTGATGCCCTTGACCGTGGTCCCAGCTTCGCTCGAACCGCAGCCCGATGCGAGGAGGGCCGCGGATGCGGTGAGAGCCAGGAGGGCGGTTCTATGGTGGGTTCTGCGGTGGCGCGGCAACGTCATCAACCCCCAGGGGCGCTGGCTGAATGTGATCGTCCGTCTGATCAACAAAGCCTGGCGTACGCACCGGACAAGTGTCCAGAGTGCAGGTGTGGTTGGCGGTAGTTTGTTGACGGCAGAGCGCATGTCTGCGTTTCAGGAGACCTGGATTGAAGGGCGTACAGGGTGGCACATGTCCGATGACTTCTTCATAGACCCACAGGAACTGACAAAGCTGGCGAATGCCTTTGATACGAGGGCATACGACCTGTCCAGTGCGGTCAAGAGCTTTCAGGGTAAGACGGGAGCGGAGCAGATCCACGATGGCTTCGGATTCCTGACGGAAGCCGAAGAGGTTACGTCAGCCTATGTTGAACTCGCCTCGGAAATGGCTGGCTCACTGGAGAAACTGGCTTGTCACTTCGATGAGGTGAGTCAAGCTCTCAAAGATAACTCGAAGAATTCGGAAGCGTCGGATGACGCTCTCGCCGACACGTTCAAGGGTGGGAAGAATTGAGCGAGGAGAGCGTCGCGGAACAAATCTATGAAGCCGGTATCGAGGTGGTGAATCCGGGCGGCCGCCCGGATGTACTGCGCGCGGCGGCCAAGGGCTGGCGCACCATGGGCGGGGAACTCGAGGAGGCGTATACCGCGCTCGACAGGAAGGTGCGGGCGACCCTCGGCGAGCACTGGCGCGGCGACTCCGCTGACGCCTTCCGCGAGCACTGGAAGAAGATCGGCGAGGCGGTCGACGAGACGGTGCCCCTCTTCGAACAGGCGGCCAAGGGCCTCGACGAGGCAGCTGACAACATCGAGGAGATCAACGATGAGATCCACAAGATCTACATCGAGATCGGTGTTTCGATCGGCGCGTCCGTCGCGCTCTCCTTCGTCACACTCGGCTTCTCGGCGGCGGCCGGAGCCGCCAATGCCGTACGGCTGGGCGCGCAGGCCGTCAACGCTGCCTCGAAGCTGGGCCGGCTGCTCAGCCTTGCTGCCCGGGCGTTCCGGAGTATCCGCACGTTCGCGCAGGCGGGCAAGTGGCAGCGCCTGACCGTCGAGCTGGGTGTGCAGTGGGCCGCTGGGACGGGCACCGGAGTCGCGACGAGCCTGGCCACCGGCAAGGGCGCCGAGCTCGGCAACAACATCATCAACGGTGCCGCGGGCGCCCTTGGCGGGAAGTACGTGGCGGGTCCACTGGCCCAGAAGCTTGGCGGGGGCGTGGCCGCGAACGCCGTGGGCGGAACGACGGCGGGCGCCGCCTCCTCGGTTGTCGGTGACACCGTCAACAACCTACGCAGGCGGGAAAAGTTCGATGCCTCGCAGATGGCGCTCGGGGCCCTGGCCGGAGGGCTCACCGGCGGTTCCGGGAGCGCGGCCGTCCACCGGGCCACGGATGGGCGGGCATTCTCCGGGGCGCACGAGCTCGCGGGTGATGTGGCCACCAACACACCTATCAGCTTCGGACTTGGCGTGGGTGGCAACATCTCCAAGGACATCGATGCGGCAGTCAACGGCGATCCCAATGCGGAGAAGGCAGAGGACAGGCCCGGCTCGGCCGCTGACGCACGGAAGGATGCGAGTGAGGATGCCAAGGCCCTGCGGGAACGGCCCGACGCACAGCGGTATGGAGCGTTCGGGTGAGCAGTGAGTGGACCGTGGACAAGGACAGGAACGACACCGGCGACGTGACCGGTGTCCGTACCCTCCCGCGCTGGGGCGGATTCATCGCCGTGGCCGCGCCGCTCGCCCTCGTGGCGCTGACCGCCGCCTGGCTCTTCCTGGGGGCCACGCCGGTGCGCGTCGCCGTCCTGTGGTGCTCTGTGGGAGTGCTCGCCGTATGCGTGCTGATCTTGGGTGTTGCGGTGGTACGCGGGGCCGGTCGGTCCCGCCGCGAGACCTACCCGCGGGCCGTGCGGGCCGCTTCGGTGACCCCGGGCCGTGGCGAGGGCACGGTGCCGTTGCGGCTGGGCGGCTCGCGCGGGCCGTCGGCCCGCGCCGCGGGCGTGCTGGTCGCCGTTCCGACGCTGTTGGCCCTCTGGGCGTCGCTGGCCGCCGCCGATGCGCGGGGTTCCGGCACGAGTGCCGCACTGGCCGAGGCGGGTGCGGTGATCGTGGAGCGCCCGATCGTGAAGATCGAGAACGAGGTGGCGGAGGGCAGCCACCGCAATGCCGATGCCACGGCCGACTTCACCGTCTTGCTTCCCTTGTCAACCGGGGGGGACGGTGTGCCGGCGACATTCGAGGCGACTACCAATCGGCGTCAGGCTATCGGCAGCGAGCTGTACGTGGCGTATGTCCCGGAGCGGCCCGAGTTGGGTGCCATCGGCGACGACCGGCGCGCGGAGGTGGAGCGCCAACTCGCCGGGCGGGCCGTGGAAGTCGGCACCGCGTGGGTGATCGGGGGATTTTGGACCCTGGTGACCCTCGCCCTGCTCGTCGGCTGGTGGACGAGCGACAGCATGCGGCGTCCTGCGCGTACCGTCGGCACCGACTGGGAGGCGCTGCGGGTCACTGTCACCGGGGCCGGGAAGCACACCGATGCGCCGCCGCCCGGCAGCAAGGCGGCGGCTGACGAGCGCAAGCGCCGGGAGAACACCAGGAGGCTGAAGTGCCTTGTGCTGGACGGCCGCGGCCGGGAGATTCCCTTCCACGCTCAGATGGCCAGTGAAGCCGCCGGGGACGCGTTGTCCGGTGCGCAGGGCTGGCTGCTGTGGTGTCCGCGTCAGCGCCGGGGACGGGATTTCCTCGCCGAACTGGTGGGTGACGACGGCTGGCAGCTGCCCGGCGCGGTCCCGGTCCAGGTGGCTGAGCGGGTTGCAGAGGCGGGGCTCACCGTCCCCGCCCGTCCGGACCCGCAGCGGCGGGTCCGGACGCTGGACCTCGGGGCGGGCTGGCTCGCGACGGCATCCGCGCCGCTGCTCGCGGGGTGCGTGGTGGCGCTCGGCTGCCTGGCCGCCCTGCTGTTCGTTCCGGATAGCGGTGCTTGGCGGCTGTGGACGGCCGGGGCCGGTCTGCTGGCCCCCGTCCTCGCCCTCATCATGCGGCTGGCGAGCGACGGCGATCAGGCGGGTTGAGACCGCCTGTGAGTGGGCCTCTCACCGGAGCGGGCCGGACCGGTCAGGGGCCCGCTCGCTCCTTCCCGTAACAGGCAGTCAGTGCCTCAGGGCTTGATGGACCTTCACGGTTGAGTGCGACCAACCGCGGCGGCTTCTGGACGTTGTCGAGCTGCCCGACATCACGCTGCAGGTCATGTTTTTTCGGCTGCAATTTCTTCGGTAGTCGCGCGACGAGCCCACCCGCCCCGAAAGGGGACGGGTGGGCGGGAAAACAGGGTCAGGGCGAGGCCGGTGGGTACAGCTCGCGCGGCAGGCTCGCCGCGGCCGCCCGGTCCAGCAGCCACAGCGTCCGGCTGCGACCGTACGCCCCCGCCGCCGGCGCCTGAATCTCACCCGCACCCGACAGCGCGATCGCCACCGCCTTCGCCTTGTCCTCTCCCGCGGCGAGCAGCCATACCTCGCGGGCCGCCCGAATCGCGGGCAGGGTGAGCGAGATCCGGGTGGGCGGCGGCTTGGGCGCGCCATGTACCCCGACCACCGTGCGCTCGGTCTCCCGTACGGCCGGATGCTCCGGAAAGAGCGAGGCCACATGGGCATCCGGGCCGACGCCCAGCAGCAGTACGTCGAAGGTCGGCACCAGTCCGCCCTTGGCACCGGCGGGCGGGGATGCGATGTCCGGGCTCGCGGCGGCGGCGAGTTCGGTGGCGTACGCCTCCGCCGCCGCGTCCACATCCGAGCCGTACGGACCGTCCGAGGCGGCCATGGGATGCACCCGGGCCGGGTCGAGCGGCACGGCGTCCAGCAGCGCCGCCCGGGCCTGGGTGACATTGCGCTCCGGGTGCCCCTCGGGCAGGAAGCGCTCGTCGCCCCACCACACATCCAGCCGCGACCAGTCCACGGCGTCACGGGCCGGGGCCTCGGCGAGCGCGGCGAGCAGCGCGTTGCCATTGCGGCCACCCGTGAGCACCACCGATGCGGAGCCACGTGTGGCCTGCGCGTCCACGAGCCTGGTGATCAGCCGGGCCGCCGCGGCCCTCGCCATCAGCTCCTTGTCCCGGTGGACGACCACCTGCGGAGCGGTCACTCCGTGGCCGCCTTCTTCTTGGCCGCAGCTGTCTTATTCGCCGAGCCCGCGTCCGTATCGGCCTTCTCGGCCGTGGACGCGGGCCCCTGGGCCGAGGAGTCCGTCGCCGAGCCGGAGCCGGCGACGCCCTGACCCGCCGCGGTCAGACCGAACTTGACCGTGTCCTCGTATATCTCGTCCGGGTCGAGCCGCCGCAGCTCCTCGATCAGCAGATCCGAGGTGCCTCGCCGGGCCAGCGCCACATGCCGGTCCGGCTGGCCTGGCATGGCCAGCTCCGCCAGCGAGCCGTCCGCCCGGTCCAGGCAGATCTCGCCGTCGACCGTCACCAGCCGCACCGCCGTCAGGCCCGGCCCGTCCGAGACCGTGCGCTCGACAGGCACGCGCAGCCGGTGGCCGAGCCACAGCGCGAGCAGCTCGGCGCTGGGGTTGTACGCCTCGCCCTCGACAATCGCCGAGGTGATCTTCGAGTGCTTCTGGTCCAGGGCGGCCGCCAGCACACTGCGCCAGGGCGTGATCCGCGTCCACGCCAGGTCGGTGTCGCCCGGCGCGTACGTCCGGGCCCGCAGGTGGAGCGTCTCGACCGGGTCCTCGGTGGGCGCCGCGTCGGTGATCCGGCGCTGTCCGAGCTGACCGAGCATGTCCTGCTGCGGGTGCTCCGGCGCGTCCTCCGGCCACCACACCACCACCGGGGCGTCCGGCAGCAGCAGCGGCAGGACCACCGAGTAGGCGTGGTTGGCGAGTTCGCCGTGCAGCCGCAGCAGCACCGTCTCTCCGGGGCCCGTCTCACCGGCGACCCGTACCTCGGCGTCCAGCCGAGTGATCTTGCGGTCGCGGGGCGAGCGCCCGGGCCGCTTGATCACGACAAGGATGCGGGAGGGGTGCGGCTTGGATGCCTGGGCCGCGGCCTTGAGGGCGTCGTAGTGGTTGCCCTCGTCCGTGACGATGACGAGGGTGAGCACCATGCCGACGGCCGGGGTCGCGGTCGCCCGACGCGCCTTGATCAAAGCGGCGTTGATCTGACTGGACGTGGTGTCCGTGAGATCGATGTTCATGGCCGGCGCCAGCTCCGTCCGTCTCGTGCGAGCATCTCGTCCGCCGCCTTCGGCCCCCAGGTGCCCGCCGTGTACTGCTCGGGCCTGCCGTGGTTCTCCCAGTACTCCTCGACCGGATCGAGGATCCGCCAGGACTCCTCCACCTCCTGGTGGCGCGGGAAGAGGTTGGCCTCGCCCAGCAGCACGTCGAGGAGCAGCCGCTCGTACGCCTCCGGGCTGGACTCGGTGAACGACTCGCCGTACGCGAAGTCCATCGTCACATCCCGGATCTCCATCTGGGTGCCCGGCACCTTGGAGCCGAACCGCATGGTGACGCCCTCGTCCGGCTGCACTCGGATGACCAGGGCGTTCTGCCTCAGCTCCTCGGTGTCCGTGGCGTCGAAGGGGGAGTACGGCGCGCGCTGGAAGACCACCGCGATCTCCGTCACCCGCCGGCCGAGCCGCTTGCCGGTGCGCAGATAGAAGGGGACGCCCGCCCA
The DNA here is from genome assembly GCF_054963655.1 of Streptomyces sp. HSS9-12. Classification (NCBI taxonomy): domain Bacteria; kingdom Bacillati; phylum Actinomycetota; class Actinomycetes; order Kitasatosporales; family Streptomycetaceae; genus Streptomyces; species Streptomyces sp. HSS9-12. The sequence goes on from NZ_JBUEGC010000085.1 coordinate 8,272, forward strand.
GCGGCGGTTGTCTATCTCGAGCTTGATCGCGGCATAGGTATCGGTGCGCGAGTTCGGGTCGATGCCCTCCTCCTCGAGGTAGCCGAGCACCTCCTCGCCGCCCTGCCAGCCGTGCGCATACTGGGCGCGCACGGTGTGCTTGCCCAGGTCCTTGGGCAGCCTGACCGCCTTGAGCACCTTCAGCTTCTCGGTGACCAGCTCATTGGCCTCGAATGAGGTCGGCTCCTCCATGGTGGTGAGCGCCAGCAGCTGCAGCAGATGGTTCTGGATCACATCGCGGGCGGCGCCGATGCCGTCGTAGTAGCCGGCGCGGCCGCCGATGCCGATGTCCTCGGCCATCGTGATCTGGACGTGGTCGACGTACGACCGGTTCCACAGCGGCTCGAACATCGTGTTGGCGAAGCGCAGCGCCAGGATGTTCTGGACCGTCTCCTTGCCCAGGTAGTGGTCGATCCGGAAGACGTCGGACGGCCGGAAGACCTCGTGGACGAGCCGGTTCAGCTCCTCGGCGCTGGCCAGGTTGTGGCCGAAGGGCTTCTCGATGACCGTGCGCCGCCAGGAGTCACCCGGTGCTTCATTCAGCCCGTGCTTCTTGAGCTGCTGCACCACCGTGGGGAAGAACTTCGGCGGTACGGACAGGTAGAAGGCGAAGTTGCCGGCCGTGCCGCGCTCCTTGTCCAGCTCCTCGATCGTCGCCTTCAGCTTCTCGAACGCGTCGTCGTCGCAGAACTGGCCCGGCACAAAGCGGAAGCCCTCGGCGAGCTGCTGCCAGACGTCCTCGCGGAACGGGGTCCGCGCATGCTCCTTCACCGCGTCATGGACGACCTGGGCGAAGTCCTCGCGCGCCCAGTCGCGACGGGCGAAGCCGACGAGCGAGAAGCCCGGGGGCAGCAAACCGCGGTTGGCCAGGTCGTAGACCGCGGGCATCAGCTTCTTCCGTGACAAATCGCCCGTGACACCGAAGATGACCAGGCCGGACGGCCCCGCGATACGCGGGAGCCGCCGGTCCCTGGGGTCACGCAGCGGGTTCCCGCTGGTCACTTCACGCCTCCGGGGGAGCGAGTCGTCGCAGTTCCGCCTCGGTGGACTTCAGCAGGTCGTGCCAGGAGGACTCGAACTTGTCCACGCCCTCGTCCTCGAGGAGCTGGACCACCTCGTCGTAGCTGATGCCGATCGTGGCGAGCGCGTCGATGTCGGCCTGGGCCTGCTCGTATGTGCCATGGATGGTGTCGCCACGGATCTCGCCGTGGTCGGCCACGGCCTCGAGCGTGGCCTCCGGCATGGTGTTGACGGTGCCCGGCGCGACCAGCTCGGTCACGTACATAGTGTCCGGGTATGCCGGGTCCTTGACGCCGGTCGAGGCCCACAGCGGACGCTGCTTGTTGGCGCCGGCCTTCTCCAGCGCGGCCCAGCGTTCAGAGGGCGGTGTCGAACCGTCGAACGATCCGAACACTTCCTCGTACGCCTGGTAGGCGAGGCGGGCGTTGGCCACACCGGCCTTGCCGCGCAGCGCCTTGGCCTCCGAGGTGCCCAGGACGTCGATGCGCTTGTCGATCTCGGTGTCCACGCGGGACACGAAGAAGGACGCCACGGACTCGATCTTCGACAGGTCCAGGCCGGCCGCCTTGGCCTTCTCCAGACCGGCGAGGAAGGCGTCCATGACCGCGCGGTAGCGCTCGAGGGAGAAGATCAGCGTGACGTTGACGCTGATGCCGCGGCCGATCACCTCGGTGATGGCCGGAAGGCCGGCCTTGGTGGCCGGGATCTTGATGAAGGTGTTGGGCCGGTCGACGAGCCAGGCAAGCTGCTTGGCCTCGGCGATGGTGGCCCGGGTGTTGTGGGCCAGACGCGGGTCGACCTCAATGGAGACCCGGCCGTCCCGCCCACCGGTCGCGTCGAACACCGGGCGCAGCACATCGGCGGCGTCGCGGACGTCCGCCGTCGTCAGCATGCGCAGGGCTTCCTCGACGGTGACCTCACGGGCGGCCAGGTCGGCAAGCTGCTGCTCGTAACCGTCACCGCCGGAGATCGCCTTCTGGAAGATCGACGGGTTGGTGGTGACGCCCACCACGTGCTGCTGGTCGATCAGCTCGGCGAGATTGCCGGACGTGATCCGCTGACGCGACAGGTCGTCGAGCCAGATGGCCACGCCCTCGTCGGAGAGGCGCTTGAGTGCGTCCGTCATGAGTGGTGCATCTCCTATGTGGTCGTCTATGGGCGTCAGCGTCCGGCGGCGGCGAGAGATTCCCGCGCCGCGGCCGTAACGGCATCGACGGTGATGCCGAACTCACGGAAGAGGACCTTGTAGTCGGCGGAGGCACCGAAGTGCTCGAGGCTGACGATGCGTCCGCTCTCGCCGACGAACCGGTGCCAGGTCAGACCGATGCCCGCCTCGACCGCGACCCGGGCCTTGACGCCCGCTGGCAGCACGCCGTCGCGGTACCCCTGGTCCTGCTCCTCGAACCACTCGACGGACGGCATCGACACCACGCGGGTCGGGATGCCATCGGCCTGGAGCCGCTCGCGGGCCTCGACGGCCAGCTGCACCTCGGAGCCGGTGGCGATGAGGATGACCTGGGGCGCGGTGCTCTGCCCTTCAGACCCTTCGGCCTCGAACATGACGTAGCCGCCCTTGGCCGCGTCCGCGTTGGCCTCGTAAGTCGGCACGTTCTGCCGGGTCAGGGCCAGGCCGTGCGGGGCCGGCTTCGCGCTGTGCCGGCGCATGATCTCGCCCCAGGCGATCGAGGTCTCGTTCGCGTCGGCCGGGCGGACCATGTTCAGTCCCGGGATGGCGCGCAGGGCAGCCATGTGCTCCACCGGCTGGTGGGTGGGGCCGTCCTCGCCCAGGCCGATGGAGTCGTGTGTCCACACGTACGTCACCGGCAGCTGCATGAGCGCGGCCAGGCGCACGGCCGGGCGCATGTAGTCGGAGAAGACCAGGAAGGTGCCGCCGTAGATCCGGGTGTTGCCGTGCAGCGCGATGCCGTTCATGGCCGAACCCATGGCGTGTTCGCGGATGCCGAAGTGCACGGTACGGCCGTACGGGCTCGCCTCCGGCAGCGGGTTGTCCGCCGGGAGGAAGGACGACGACGGGTCGATCGTGGTGTTGTTGGAGCCTGCGAGGTCGGCGGAGCCGCCCCACAGCTCGGGGATCACGCCGCCCAGCTCCTTGAGGACCGCACCGGAGGCCTTGCGGGTGGCGACGTCCTTGCCCGGCTCGAAGACGGGCAGCTTCTGCTCCCAGCCGGTGGGCAGCTCGCCGGCGGTGATCCGGTCGAACTCCGCGGCGCGCTGCGGGTTGGCGGCGCGCCACTCCTGGAACTGCTTGTCCCAGGCGGCGTGGACCTCGCGGCCGCGCTGCACGGCCTGGCGGACGTGGGCGAGGACCTCGTCCTCGACCTGGAAGTGCTTCTCGGGGTCGAAGCCCAGCACCGCCTTGGTGGCGGCGACCTCGGCCTCGCCGAGCGCCGAACCGTGGGCGGCCTCGGTGTTCTGGGCGTTGGGGGCCGGCCAGGCGATGATCGTGCGGGCGGCGATGATCGAGGGGCGCTCGGTCTCGGCCTGCGCCGCCTTCAGCGCCGCGTACAGGGCGTGGACGTCCAGGTCGCCGTTCGCGGCCTGCTCGACGCGCTGCACATGCCAGCCGTAGGCCTCGTAGCGCCCCAGCACGTCCTCGGAGAAGGCGGTCTCGGTGTCGCCCTCGATGGAGATGTGGTTGTCGTCGTACAGGGCGACGAGGTTGCCCAGCTTCTGGTGGCCGGCCAGCGAGGAGGCCTCGGCGGAGACGCCCTCCTCCAGGTCGCCGTCGGAGACGATCGTCCAGATGGTGTGGTCGAACGGGGAGGCCTCGGGGGCTGCGTCAGGATCGAAAAGCCCGCGCTCGTAGCGGGCGGCCATCGCCATGCCCACGGCGTTGGCGATGCCCTGCCCCAGCGGACCGGTGGTGGTCTCGACGCCGATGGTGTGCCCGTACTCCGGGTGGCCCGGGGTCTTGCTGCCCCAGGTCCTGAAGGCCTTGAGGTCATCGAGCTCCAGGCCGTAACCGGCCATGAAGAGCTGAATGTACAGCGTCAGGCTCGTGTGGCCGGGGGACAGCACGAACCGGTCGCGGCCAACCCACTTCGGGTCCGACGGGTCGTGCCGCATCAGCTTCTGGAAGAGCAGGTACGCGGCGGGCGCGAGACTCATGGCCGTGCCCGGGTGGCCGTTACCGACCTTCTGCACGGAATCCATGGCCAGGACGCGGGCGGTGTCCACAGCCCGCTGGTCCAGTTCGGTCCACTCGAGGTCTGTGGTGGTCGGCTTGGTGCTCACCCTGAGTCAGGGCTCCTCTCCACATGTCGAATGCCGGCGCCTTGTGCACGCCGGGCGGAGCCGAGCCTACCGTCGTGGGAATGCGCATTCTTTCGTCTGTCCGAAGCTCGGACGAGACGTCGCCCAGGTGGAACCGGATGAGCGGACAGGCCGCCGGATGAGCGACGGGATCAGCGTGTCAACGTGCGATGAACGCGCGGGGGACAACACGGCCCACCCCCCGCGACGGGCGGCGTATCCGCTACGTCTAAAGTGGCGTGGTACGCGCAAGTCATTACCGGGTCCTCAGACCGGTGCTTGCTGGTCAAGTCCCCGCGGCGCCAGCCGCTGAGGTCGCTATACAGGGGTGTGCGTGACGGCCGTCGATTCCCGTCCTGCGGGTGGGGGAACCCCCCATTCCCAAAGGGCTATGGGGGAGCTCGCGAAGAGTCCCGGTCATCGGCCGTTCGGGGCCCGTGTCAAGGGTTTCGTGGCGCTGACCAAGCCGCGGATCATCGAACTGCTGCTGATCACCACCGTACCGGTGATGTTCCTCGCCGAGCAGGGTGTACCCGACGTGTGGCTGGTGCTGGCCACGTGCGTGGGCGGATACCTCTCCGCGGGCGGCGCGAACGCGCTGAACATGTACCTCGACCGGGACATCGACGCGCTGATGGACCGTACGTCGCAGCGGCCCCTGGTCACCGGGATCGTCACGCCGCGCGAGGGCCTGGTCTTCGGCATCACGCTCGCCGTGGTCTCCACCCTGTGGTTCGGCCTCCTCGTCAACTGGCTGTCCGCTGCCCTGTCGCTCGGTGCGCTGCTGTTCTACGTCGTGATCTACACCATGATCCTCAAGCGGCGCACCGCGCAGAACATCGTGTGGGGCGGCATCGCCGGCTGCATGCCGGTGTTCATCGGCTGGTCGGCCGTGACCAACTCCGTCTCCTGGGCAGCCCTTGTCCTCTTCCTCGTCATCTTCTTCTGGACGCCGCCGCACTACTGGCCGCTGTCGATGAAGGTGAGGGAGGACTACGCGCGCGTGGGCGTGCCCATGCTCCCCGTCATCGCCACCAACACGGTCGTCGCCCGGCAGATCGTGCTCTACAGCTGGGTGATGGTCGGAGTCTCGCTGCTCCTGTGGCCGCTGGGGTACGTGGGCTGGTTCTACCCCCTGGTCGCCGTTCTGGCGGGCGCGTGGTGGCTCAGGGAGGCGCACGCCCTGCAGGCGCGCGCCCGGGCCGGGATCATGGGCGCGAAGCTCAAGGAGATGCGGCTGTTCCACTGGTCCATCACCTATGTCTCGCTGCTGTTCGTGGCGGTCGCGGTCGATCCGTTCCTGCGCTAGTGCCAAGGCCGTGAAGTTTGCGGCTGGGGCGCGTTGTCAAGGGTCTGCGGGCGCGAGGATTTCGATGCTGGTGGTGGCTTTGTAGCTGGTGCGGTCGATGCGGGGG
>NZ_JBUEGC010000086.1:0-13847 GCF_054963655.1 Streptomyces sp. HSS9-12
GAGTCCACGAGTTCGGCCGCGTACGGCGGCTGCGCGCCCGCGCGGGAGCAGGTGACCGCTGCCGCGCGGGCGGCGAAGCCCAGGATGTCCCGCCAGCCCTCGCCGTCCAGACCCGTCAGGGCGGCGGCGGACAGGGCGTCGTGCGCGGCCAGCCGGTGCAGCAGGGCGGCATTCACCGTGTCGCCCGCGCCGATGGTGTCCACCACCTCGGTCCGCTCGCCGGGCACCGAGAACTCTCCCACGCGGGTCAGCGCCGTCAGCCCGTCCCCGCCCCGGGTGAGGACCACGGCGGACGGTCCTGCCTCCAGCCACTCCTCAGGGCTGCCGCCCAGCCACTGCGCGTCCTCCTCCGACAGCTTCAGCAGGGCGGTGTACGGCAGCCAGGAGCGGAAGCGGGCCCGGTAGGCGTCCGGCTCCGGTATCAGCCCGGCCCGGATGTTCGGGTCCAGCGCCGTGAACACCCCACGCCCGGCCTCCCGCCGCAGCAGTGCCTCGTACGCACTCGCGCCGGGCTCCAGCACCAGCGAGCAGGTGCCCAGCGAGAGCGCGCGCGTACTCTCCGGGAGCGCACGAGGCAGCGCGAACAGCCGGTCCGCGGTGCCCTCCACATAGAAGCCGTAACCCGCCGAGCCGTCGGCGGCGATGTCGGCGACCGCCAGCGTGGTGGGCTCCGGACCGCGCTGGACCAGCGAGGTGTCCACGCCCGCGGCCCGCAGCCCGCAGCCCGCCCAGCAGCGCCTCCCCGAAGCCGTCCCCGGACACCCGCGAGCAGAAGGCGACCGGCGAGCCGAGCCGCCCCAGCGCGATCGCCGTGTTGTACGGCCCGCCGCCGGGCCGGGGCAGCAGCGCGGGCAGCACATCCCCCTCCGGGACCGGGCCGGGGACGAGGTCGATCAGGGCTTCTCCAGCTACGACGATCACGGCCAGATCCTCACCCGTGAACGGGCCGGGAGTCCACCTCCCGGGCGGCGGCACCGTAACGTCGAGAACAGCGACAGTACTGTCACTGCACGCCAGTAGGGTGAAGGGCATGGCCGACCCCAGCAGCTACCGACCCAAGCCGGGACAGATCCCCGACTCGCCGGGGGTCTACAGGTTCCGCGACGAGCACGGCCGCGTGATCTACGTCGGGAAGGCGAAGAGCCTGCGCCACCGGCTCTCCTCGTACTTCCAGGACCTCGCCGGCCTGCACCCGCGTACCCGCACCATGGTCACCACCGCGGCCTCCGTCGAGTGGACGGTGGTCTCCACCGAGGTCGAGGCGCTGCAGCTGGAGTATTCCTGGATCAAGGAGTACGACCCCCGCTTCAACGTCAAGTACCGCGACGACAAGAGCTACCCCTCGCTCGCCGTCACCCTGAACGAGGAGTTCCCCCGCGTCCAGGTCATGCGCGGACTCAAGAAAAAGGGCGTGCGCTACTTCGGCCCGTACGCCCACGCCTGGGCGATCCGCGAGACCGTCGATCTGATGCTGCGGGTCTTTCCCGTCCGCACCTGCTCCGCCGGGGTGTTCAAGCGCTCCCAGCAGATCGGCCGCCCCTGCCTGCTGGGTTATATCGGCAAGTGCTCCGCGCCCTGCGTCGGCCGCGTCACCCCCGAGGAACACCGCGAACTCGCCGAAGACTTCTGCGACTTCATGGCCGGCCGCACCGGAACGTATCTGCGCCGCCTGGAGAAGCAGATGCAACAGGCCGCGGAGGACATGGAGTACGAGAAGGCCGCGCGGCTGCGTGACGACATAGGAGCGCTGCGGCGGGCGATGGAGAAGAACGCCGTCGTCCTGGCCGACGCCACCGACGCCGACCTGATCGCGGTCGCCGAGGACGAGCTGGAGGCCGCCGTCCAGATCTTCCACGTCCGCGGCGGCCGCGTGCGCGGCCAGCGCGGCTGGGTCACCGACAAGGTCGAGGCCGTCGACACCGCAGGCCTCGTCGAGCACGCCCTGCAGCAGCTCTACGGCGACGAGAGCGGCGACAGCGTCCCGCGCGAGGTGCTGGTCCCCGCCCTCCCGGACCCGACGGACCCCATCGCGCAGTGGCTCGCCGACCGCCGCGGCTCCCGGGTCGACCTGCGCATCCCCCAGCGCGGCGACAAGAAGGACCTGATGGCCACCGTGCAGCGCAACGCCCAGCAGGCGCTCGCGCTGCACAAGACCAAGCGCGCCTCGGACCTCACCACCCGCTCCCGGGCCCTGGAAGAGATCGCGGACGCCCTCGGCCTGGACTCCGCTCCGCTGCGCATCGAGTGCTTCGACATCTCCCACCTCCAGGGCCAGGACGTCGTGGCCTCGATGGTGGTCTTCGAGGACGGCCTCGCCCGGAAGAGCGAATACCGCCGCTTCCAGATCAAGGGCCGGGTCGGAGACGAGCAGGTCTGGCACGGCACCGGCCAGGACGACGTACGGTCCATGCACGAGGTGCTCAGCCGTCGCTTCCGCCGCTACCTGATCGAGAAGCAGAACACGGGGGAATGGGATCTCCCCGCCGAAGGCAGGGGAGGGGAGGAGCACGAGGGCGAGCCGGGGGAGGTGGGCGGACCCATCGACCCCGAGACCGGCAAGCCGCGCCGGTTCGCCTACCCGCCGCAGCTCGTCGTCGTCGACGGCGGGCAGCCGCAGGTCGCCGCCGCCAAGCGGGCACTGGACGAGCTGGGCATCGACGATGTCGCCGTGTGCGGCCTGGCCAAGCGCCTGGAGGAGGTCTGGCTCCCGGACGAGAACGATCCCGTGGTCCTGCCGCGGACCAGCGAGGGGCTGTACCTGCTCCAGCGCGTCCGGGACGAGGCACACCGCTTCGCGATCACCTACCAGCGCAGCAAGCGCAGCAAGTCCATGAAGGCCGGGCCGCTCGACACGGTCCCCGGCCTCGGCGAGGGCCGCCGCAAGGCCCTCCTGAAGCACTTCGGATCGCTCAAACGGCTGCGGGCCGCCACTATCGATGAGATCTGCCAGGTACCAGGCGTCGGCCGCAAGACCGCCGAGACGGTTGCCGCGGCCCTCGCCCGGAAGGCCCCAGCGGCTCCTGCGGTGAATACCGCCACAGGAGAGATCATTGAGGATGAGGCCTCATCCACGGCGTCGTCAGCAGAACGGGGGCAGGACACATGATCGAGATCGACGGAGACGGAGCACAGGTGAGTACGGGCACGGCGGCGGACGGCAACGGCGCGGCGGGCGGCGACGCGGCGGCCATCCCCGAGCTGGTCATCATCTCCGGCATGTCGGGCGCCGGCCGCAGCACCGCCGCCAAGTGTCTGGAGGACCTCGGCTGGTTCGTGGTCGACAACCTGCCGCCCGCCCTGATCCCCACCATGGTGGACCTCGGCGCCCGCTCCCAGGGCAACGTGGCCCGGATCGCCGTCGTCGTGGACGTGCGCGGCCGGCGCTTTTTCGACAACCTCCGCCAGTCCCTCGCCGACCTGGACGCCAAGAACGTCAAGCGCCGGGTGATCTTCCTGGAGGCGTCCGACGACGCTCTGGTGCGCCGCTTCGAGTCCGTACGCCGCCCGCATCCGCTGCAGGGCTCGGGCCGCATCGTCGACGGCATCGCCGCCGAGCGCGACCTGCTGCGCGAGCTGCGCGGCGACGCCGACCTGGTGATCGACACCTCCAGCCTCAACGTCCACGAGCTGCGCGCCAAGATGGACGCCCAGTTCGCCGGCGAGGAGGAGCCGGAGCTGCGCGCCACCGTGATGTCCTTCGGCTACAAGTACGGCCTGCCCGTCGACGCCGACCTGGTGGTGGACTGCCGCTTCCTGCCCAACCCGCACTGGGTGCCGGAGCTGCGCGCCTTCACCGGCCTCAACGAAGAGGTGTCGAACTACGTCTTCAACCAGCCCGGCGCCAAGGAGTTCCTGGACCGCTACGCCGAGCTGCTCCAGCTGATCGCCAGCGGCTACCGCCGCGAGGGCAAGCGCTATGTGACCGTCGCCGTCGGCTGCACCGGCGGCAAGCACCGCAGCGTCGCCATGTCCGAGAAGCTCGCCGCGAGGCTCGCCGCCGAAGGGGTGGAGACCGTCGTGGTGCACCGGGACATGGGGCGCGAGTGAAGACCGGCAAAACCTCGCGGCTGCGGCGCGTACGGCAGTTCGTCCCGGACCGTACGGCCCTGACCAAGGGCCGTACGGTCCGCCGGCGCGGCGCGCAGCCCAAGGTCGTCGCGCTCGGCGGCGGGCGCGGCCTGTCCGCCTCCCTCGCGGCGCTGCGCCGTATCACCGGGGATCTGACCGCGGTGGTCACCGTCGCCGACGACGGGGGCTCCACCGGGCGCCTGCGTGACGAGTTCGGCGTGCTGCCGCCCGGGGACCTCCGCAAGGCGCTCGCCGCGCTGTGCGGGGACGACGAGTGGGGCCAGACCTGGGCCCGGGTCATACAGCACCGCTTCGCCAGCGAGGGCGATCTGCACGGCCACGCCGTCGGCAATCTGCTGATCGTCGCCCTGTGGGAACAGCTCGGCGACCACGTCAAGGCCCTGGAGTGGGTCGGGCGGCTGCTCGGTGCCCACGGCCGGGTGCTGCCCATGTCCGCCGTCCCGCTCGAGCTCCAGGCGACCGTCCGCGGCCATGACCCGGCCCGCCCCCACGAGCTGTCCACCGTCTGCGGTCAGGCGACGGTGGCGCTCACCCACGGCGAGGTGCAGTCCGTCCATCTGGTTCCGGCCGACCCGCCCGCGGTCCCCGAGGCCGTCGAGGCGGTCCTCGACGCGGACTGGGTGGTACTCGGCCCCGGCTCCTGGTTCTCCTCCGTCATCCCGCATCTGCTGGTCCCGGATCTCGCCCAGGCGCTGACTGAGACCCGGGCCCGCCGGGTGCTCTCGCTCAACCTCGCACCGCAGCCCGGCGAAACCGAGGGCTTCTCCCCGCAACGTCATTTGGAGGTTTTGGCCCGACACGCCCCTAAACTCGCCTTCGACGTGGTGCTGGCCGACGAAGCCGCCGTGCCCGACCGGGAGAGTCTGACCGACGCCGCCGCCCGGCTGGGCGGGGCGGTCGAGCTGGCGCCGGTCGCCGCGGCTGCGGGCACTGCCCCGGCTGCCGCTGGGGATTCCACTCAGGCCGAAGGCTCGGGGGGCTCCCCCCGGCACGACCCGGAGCTGTTGGCCGCCGCGTACGACCGTATTTTTCGGATGCATGGAAGGATCGGCCCATGGCGATGACGGCAGCGGTGAAGGATGAAATCTCCCGGCTCCCCGTCACCCGGACCTGCTGCCGGAAGGCGGAGGTTTCGTCCATCCTGCGGTTCGCGGGCGGCCTGCACCTGGTGAGCGGTCGCATCGTGATCGAGGCCGAGCTGGACACCGGCATCGCCGCCCGTCGGCTGCGCAAGGACATCCTGGAGATCTTCGGCCACGCGTCCGACCTGGTGGTGATGGCCCCGGGCGGGCTGCGCCGCGGCAGCCGGTACGTCGTACGGGTGGTGGCGGGCGGTGACCAGCTGGCGCGGCAGACCGGTCTGGTCGACGGCCGCGGCCGCCCGATCCGCGGGCTGCCGCCGCAGGTGGTCTCCGGTGCCACCTGTGACGCCGAGGCGGCCTGGCGCGGAGCCTTTCTCGCCCACGGTTCGCTCACCGAGCCCGGCCGGTCCTCGTCGCTCGAGGTCACCTGCCCCGGCCCGGAGGCCGCCCTGGCGCTGGTGGGTGCGGCCCGCCGGCTGGGCATCGCCGCCAAGGCCCGCGAGGTGCGCGGGGTGGACCGGGTTGTCGTCCGCGACGGTGACGCTATCGGCGCACTGCTGACCCGGCTCGGCGCGCACGAGTCCGTACTGGCCTGGGAGGAGCGGCGGATGCGGCGCGAGGTCCGCGCCACCGCCAACCGGCTCGCCAACTTCGACGACGCCAATCTGCGCCGCTCGGCGCGGGCGGCGGTCGCCGCGGGTGCCCGTGTGCAGCGCGCGCTGGAGATCCTCGGCGAGGAGGTGCCCGAGCACCTGGCTGCGGCCGGCCGGCTGAGGATGGACCACAAGCAGGCGTCGCTGGAGGAGCTCGGCGCGCTCGCCGACCCGCCGCTGACGAAGGACGCCGTCGCGGGCCGGATCCGCCGACTGCTGGCGATGGCGGACAAGCGCGCACAGGAACTCGGCATCCCCGGAACGGAGTCGAACCTGACCGAGGAGATGGCCGACGGCATGGTCGGCTGACGATGGCCGACCCGACGGTGGCCGATGTCACTCCCGGGGCCTGGGGAAGGTAGGGTCGGGGGTGGTCGGGGACATCCCATACAGCTCGCCGGCGCCCAAACCGGCGTACCAACGAGGAGATCGGTTCGTGACGATCCGCGTAGGCATCAACGGATTCGGCCGCATTGGTCGCAACTACTTCCGCGCGCTCCTGGAGCAGGGTGCGGACATCGAGATCGTCGGTGTCAACGACCTGACCGACAACGAGACCCTGGTGCATCTGCTGAAGTACGACACCATCCTGGGCCGTCTGAAGCACCCGGTCAGCCACACCGAGGACACCATCACGGTCGGCAACCAGACCTTCAAGACGATGGCGGAGCGCGACCCGGCGAACCTCCCCTGGGGCGAGCTCGGTGCCGACATCGTCATCGAGTCCACCGGCATCTTCACCAAGCGCGACGACGCGGCCAAGCACCTGGCCGCCGGCGCCAAGAAGGTCATCATCTCGGCGCCCGCCAAGGGCGAGGACATCACCATCGTGATGGGCGTCAACAACGACCGGTACGACGCCGCCAAGCACCACGTCATCTCCAACGCCTCCTGCACCACCAACTGTGTGGCGCCGATGGCCAAGGTTCTCGACGAGAACTTCGGCGTCGTCAAGGGCCTGATGACGACGGTCCACGCGTACACCAACGACCAGCGCATCCTGGACTTCCCGCACAAGGACCTGCGCCGCGCCCGCGCCGCCGCGGAGAACATCATTCCGACCTCCACCGGTGCCGCCAAGGCCACCGCGCTGGTCCTCCCGCAGCTCAAGGGCAAGCTGGACGGCATCGCCATGCGCGTCCCGGTCCCGACCGGCTCCGTCACCGACCTCGTTGTGGAGCTCGAGCGTGAGGTCTCCCGCGACGAGATCAACTCCGCCTTCCAGAAGGCCGCCGAGGGCCAGCTGAGCGGCATCCTGGAGTACACGGAGGACCCGATCGTCTCCTCGGACATCGTCAACTGGCCGGCTTCCTGCACCTTCGACTCCTCGCTGACGATGGTCCAGGGCAAGCAGGTCAAGATCGTCGGCTGGTACGACAACGAGTGGGGCTACTCCAACCGCCTGGTGGACCTGACCACCTTCGTCGGCGGTCAGCTCTGATCGTCCCCGGGGACCGGGCCGCCAGGCCCAGGGGGACCACGGGCTGAGTGGGGACGCCGTCATGGGTGTCCCCCGCCTGCCAGGCATCGAGATGTGAGGACGGGGCTCGAACGACGCGACGGCGCGTCGTCCGAGCCCCGTCTCATGACTGACGAAGACGACACGGAGTCACCATGAAGACGATCGACGACCTCGACGTCAGCGGCAAGCGGGTCTTTGTCCGCGCCGATCTGAACGTGCCGCTCGACGGCACCATCATCACCGACGACGGCCGTATCCGCGCCGCCCTCCCGACCATCACCAAGCTCGTCGACTCCGGCGCCAAGGTGATCGTCGCCTCCCACCTGGGCCGCCCCAAGGGCGCCCCGGACCCGCAGTTCTCGCTCGCTCCGGCAGCCGAGCGGCTGGGTGAACTCCTCGACGCGGACGTCGCCTTCGCGGCCGACACCGTCGGCGAGTCGGCGCGGCAGACGGTGGCGAGCCTGGCCGACGGCCAGGTCGCCGTGCTGGAGAACCTGCGCTTCAACCCCGGCGAGACCAGCAAGGACGACGCCGAGCGCGCCGCCTTCGCCGACCAGCTGGCGGCCCTGGCCGATGTGTACGTCGGCGACGGCTTCGGCGCCGTGCACCGCAAGCACGCGTCCGTGTACGACCTCCCCCAGCGCCTCCCGCACGCCGCGGGCTACCTCATCGCCACCGAGGTCGCCGTCCTGAAGAAGCTCACCGAGGACGTGCAGCGCCCGTACGCGGTCGTGCTCGGCGGCGCCAAGGTCTCCGACAAGCTCGGGGTCATCGACAACCTGCTGGAGAAGGCCGACCGCATCCTGATCGGCGGCGGCATGGCGTACACCTTCCTCAAGGCCCAGGGGTACGAGATCGGCAAGTCGCTGCTGCAGGAGGACCAGATCCCCGTGTGCGGCGAGTATCTGGAGCGGGCCAAGGCGCGCGGCGTGGAATTCCTGCTCCCGGTCGACGTCGTGGTCTCGCCCGAATTCCCGGACCTGAAGACCAAGGCCCCGGCCAGTCCGGCCACGGTCGCCGCGGACGCCATCCCGGCCGACCAGGAGGGCCTCGACATCGGCCCGGAGACCCGCAAGCTGTACGCTTCGAAGCTCGCCGACGCGGCCACCGTCTTCTGGAACGGCCCGATGGGCGTCTTTGAGCACCCCGATTTCGCCGAGGGCACCCGTGCGATCGCCCAGGCGCTCGTCGACAGCCCGGCGTTCACCGTGGTGGGCGGCGGCGACTCGGCCGCGGCCGTACGCATCCTGGGCTTCGACGAGAAGGCATTCGGCCACATTTCGACCGGTGGCGGCGCGAGCCTCGAATACCTCGAGGGCAAGATGCTCCCCGGCCTGGCAGCACTGGAGGACTGACCCCATATGACCGCTCTGGAAAAGGGCCGCACCCCGCTGATGGCGGGCAACTGGAAGATGAACCTCAACCACCTCGAGGCCATCGCACACGTCCAGAAGCTCGCCTTCGCCCTGAACGACAAGGACTTCGAGGCCGTCGAGGTGGCAGTCCTCCCGCCCTTCACCGCCCTGCGTTCGGTGCAGACGCTTGTCGACGGCGACAAGCTCAAGATCGTCTACGGTGCCCAGGACCTCTCCGCGCATGACGCCGGCGCGTACACCGGGGAGATCTCCGGTGCCATGCTGTCCAAGCTGAACTGCACCTATGCCGTCGTCGGGCACTCGGAGCGCCGCCAGTACCACCACGAGAACGACGAGCTGTGCAACGCCAAGGTGAAGGCTGCGTACCGTAACGGCCTGACTCCGATCCTGTGCGTGGGCGAGGGCCTGGAGATCCGCAAGGCGGGCAACCACGTCGCGCACACGCTCGCCCAGATCGACGGCGGCCTGAAGGACATCCCGGCCGAGCAGGCCGAGACGATCGTGATCGCGTACGAGCCGGTGTGGGCCATCGGCACCGGCGAGGTCGCGACCCCGGAGGACGCCCAGGAGGTCTGCGGGGCGATCCGCGGTCGTCTCGCCGAGCTGTACAGCCAGGAGGTGGCCGACAAGGTCCGCATCCAGTACGGCGGCTCGGTCAAGAGCGGGAACGTCGCGGCGATCATGGCACAGCCGGACGTGGACGGCGCCCTGGTCGGTGGCGCCTCGCTGGACGTGGACGAGTTCGTCAAGATCGTCCGGTTCCGCGACCAGTAAAGGACCGGTGAGTAGGCCCTGGGCCCTACTCCGTCGTACCCTGTCGGGGACCGGGGCGGTGCTCCCCCACAGCTTCGCGTGGGAGGTGCCCCCGCCGCCCGGTCCCCGTCGTCCGTCACATCCGAGAGAGTTGGTCCAGCCGTGATTGTCGGGTTCTCGATCGCCCTGATCGTCTTCAGCCTGCTGCTGATGCTGCTGGTGCTCATGCACAAGGGGAAGGGCGGCGGCCTGTCCGACATGTTCGGCGGTGGCATGCAGTCCGCCGTCGGTGGCTCCTCGGTCGCCGAGCGCAACCTCGACCGGATCACGGTCGTGATCGGTCTGCTGTGGTTCGCGTGCATTGTCGTACTCGGTGTCCTGGTGAAGCTGGGCGGCTGAGGCCGTCTGACGCACCGTCGTTTGCGCGGCCTATCATGGGGTCTTGCGTCCGCTGGGCGGCGGAGTGTAACTCCTGTCATTGGACGCGCGTTGGGCCTTACGTAGACTGGGCGCCCGCAGCGGAGCCGTTCTATCGAAGCTTCGCAGCACCATCACGCAGGGAGTTACGACCGTGGCAAGTGGCAACGCGATCCGTGGAAGTCGGGTCGGCGCGGGGCCGATGGGGGAAGCTGAGCGGGGCGAGTCCGCGCCGCGCCTCCGCATCTCCTTCTGGTGCTCGAACGGGCACGAGACCCAGCCGAGCTTCGCCAGCGACGCGCAGGTTCCCGACACGTGGGACTGTCCTCGCTGCGGCTTCCCAGCCGGCAAGGACCGGGACAATCCGCCGGACCCGCCGCGCACCGAGCCCTACAAGACGCACCTCGCGTACGTACGGGAACGGCGCAGCGACGCTGACGGTGAGGCGATCCTTGCCGAGGCGCTCGCCAAGCTCCGGGGCGAGATCTAAGACGAATCGCCCATAAAGGAACAGCACAAAGGTCTGGCCCGCACCGTGGCAGTGCGGGCCAGACCTGTAGTACCGTCCGGCCGCGCGGTCAAGGGGTGATCTGCAGCAGCCGGTTGGGGGTGAGCAGCGAGCCCACGCCGCTGATCTTGTTGGGGGCGGCGGCCTTCGTCAGGGCGCCCGAGACCTGAGCGGGGCCGGCCGCAGGGTGCCCGGCGAGGTAGACCGCCGCGGCTCCGGTTACGTGCGGGGTAGCCATCGAGGTGCCCGAGATGGTGTTGGTCGCCGAGTCTCCGGTGTTCCAGGCGGAGGTGATCGACGAACCCGGGGCCAGGATGTCCACGCCGGAGCCGAAGTTGGAGTACGGGGCCATCTGGTCGTTCTTCTCCGTGGCCCCGACGGTGATCGCCTCCGACACCCGGGCCGGCGAGAAGAGGCTGGCGGGGGCGGAGGAGTTGCCGGCGGCGATCGAGTAGGTGACGCCGGAGGCGATGGACTTGCGCACGGCGGCGTCCAGCGCGGCGTCCGCGGTTCCGCCGAGGCTCATGTTCGCCACCGCCGGCTTGCGGGCATTCCTGGTCACCCAGTCGATGCCGGCGATCACCTGGGACGTCGTCCCGGAGCCGTCGTTGTCGAGCACCCGGACCGCGACGATGTTCGCCTTCTTGGCGACGCCGTAGGAGGAACCGGCGACAGTGGCCGCGACATGGGTGCCATGTCCGTTGCCGTCCTGCGCGGTGTTGTCCTTGTCGATGGCGTCGTAACCGTAGGAGGCGCGCCCGCCGAAATCCTGGTGGGTGATGCGGACACCGGTGTCGATGATGTACGCGGTGACGCCGGAGCCCGCACTGTCCGGGTAGCTGTAGGACTTGTTGAGCGGAAGGTCCGGCTGGTCGATCCGGTCAAGGCCCCAGGACGGCGGGTTGGGCTGGGTCGCCGTCGCGGTGAAGGTGTGGTCACGGGTGACCGAGGCGACGGAGGGGTCGGCCGCGAGCCGCGTTGCTTCCGCCGACGTCATCCGGGCCGAGAAGCCGTGCAGCACCTTGGTGTAGGTGTGCCCGAGCGTGGCGCCGTAGAGCGCGGACAGCGATTTGCTCTGGTCCAGCGCGGAGGTGAGGGACAGCAGTCCGGGCGCGCCGTTGAGCGTCACGATGTAGCCGTGCTCGGTGGAGGCCGGTGTCGCGGCAGATGCCGGGAGCGTGGCCGAGGAACCGAGGGTGAGCGCTGCTGTTGTTGCCAGCAGACCGGCTGCCAGTCGGCGCCGGGTCGTACTTATCGCAGGTTTCAAGAGGGGTCCCTCCTCGCCAAGAGATGGCGTGGGTGGTGGTACCAGGTGAGCTACCGCACACCAGGACTTGGAGGATTACTTACCGGCTGGTACAGCACAAGATCACACTCGGGAACGCGCACGGAACCGGCACGGAACCGGCACAGGAACGCGCACGGAAAACACACAGAAGCCGGTGATGGGACGTGCTTGAGCCACGTCGTCGCCGGAATGGTTTGGACCGTCGTCGAGGTGACGATGATGCAGCAGCGCGGTCCGGCCGAGATGCTGGGCCGGATCAGCGCCGCCTTCCGTACCCTGTCCCTGGCGGGGACCCCGCTCGGTGCGCTGTGCGGCGTGGTGGCCGGAGCCTGGGGGCTGAACGCCCCGGCGCTGGTGGCGGCCGGTCTGTTCGTCATGGGCGTTGGCGCACTGATACCCGCGGTTCACCGTGGCGCCACCGGACAGAGGCCTCATTCCGGCCTCTGATCAATTAGGTTGGAGACGCAGCGGGGCAGGTACGAGAAGAAGTGGACTGATGTCGGATATGAACGCGGACGGCCGTACCAGGCTCGACCAGATGCCGGAGTGGCTCGCGCTGAGCAGGCATCGGGAGCACACCCGGGAGGTGCATCTGCGCGATCTGTTCGCCGGCGACCCGGACCGCGGTGAGCGCCTCACCGTGCGGGTGGGCGATCTGCATGTGGACTACTCCAAGCACCTGGTGACGGACGAGACGCTGCGGCTGCTGCGGGAGCTCGCGGCGGCGACCAAGGTTGCCGAGCTGCGTGACGCGATGTTCCGCGGCGAGAAGATCAACACCACGGAGAACCGGGCCGTCCTGCACACCGCGCTGCGCGCACCGCGTGACGCGGTCATCGAGGTCGACGGCGAGAACGTCGTTCCGAAGGTGCACGCCGTACTGGACCGGATGTCCGGCTTTGCCGAGTCCGTCCGTTCCGGTAAGTGGGTCGGACACACTGGCCGCCGCATCCGCAATATCGTCAACATCGGTATCGGCGGCTCCGATCTGGGTCCGGCCATGGCCTACGAAGCCCTGCGGCCGTACACCGACCGGGCACTGACCTTCCGTTTCGTGTCCAATGTGGACGGCGCCGATCTGCATGAGGCGCTGCGCGGCCTGGACCCGGAAGAGACGCTGTTCATCGTCGCCTCCAAGACCTTCACCACGATCGAGACCGTCACCAACGCCATCTCCGCGCGGAAGTGGCTGCTCGACGGGCTCGGCCAGGACGAGGCGGCGGTCCCGTTCCACTTCGTGGCCCTGTCCACCAACGCCGAGAAGGTCGCCGGGTTCGGCATCGACACCGGGAACATGTTCGAGTTCTGGGACTGGGTCGGCGGACGGTACTCGTACGACTCCGCGATCGGCCTGTCCCTGATGATCGCCATCGGCTCGGACCGGTTCCGGGAGATGCTCGATGGTTTCCGACTCGTCGACGAGCACTTCCGCACCGCGCCGCCGGAGCGCAACGCCCCGATGCTCCTCGGCCTGCTGGGCATCTGGTACGGCAACTTCCACGACGCGCAGTCGCACGCCGTTCTGCCGTACTCCAACTACCTGTCGAAGTTCACCGCCTATCTCCAGCAGCTGGACATGGAGTCCAACGGCAAGTCGGTGGACCGCGAGGGCAATCCGGTCGGCTGGCAGACCGGACCGGTGGTCTGGGGCACCCCCGGCACCAATGGCCAGCATGCCTACTTCCAGCTGCTGCACCAGGGCACCAAGTTCATCCCGGCCGACCTGATCGGCTTCGCCCGGCCGGTCGATGAGCTTGCCCCCGAACTGGCCGCCCAGCACGACCTGCTGATGGCGAATATGTTCGCGCAGGCGCAGGCGCTGGCCTTCGGCAAGACAGCCGAGGAGGTCGCTGCGGAAGGTATCCCGCCCGAGCAGGTGCCGCACCGCACGTTCAAGGGCAACCGTCCCAACACCACGATTCTGGCCGCGGAGCTCAACCCCTCCGTGCTCGGCCAGCTGATCGCGCTGTACGAGCACAAGGTGTTCGTCCAGGGTGCCGTGTGGAACATCGACTCCTTCGATCAGTGGGGCGTCGAACTCGGCAAGGTTCTTGCCAAGCGGGTTGAGCCGGCGCTGACCGAGGGTGCCGAGGTCCCCGGGCTGGACAGCTCCACCGCCGCCTTGGTGTCCCGCTATCGCGCATTGCGGGGCCGCTAGTGCCGCGTCAGCCGGGGGTTGCCCGGTAGCGAGGTGACCTGGTGCGGTCAGCTGCAAGGCG
>NZ_JBUEGC010000087.1:0-13740 GCF_054963655.1 Streptomyces sp. HSS9-12
TGGCTGACGCGGCACTGGTTCCCGTACTTCGCAGGTCACCGAAAAGGTTCGCCGCAGCGGCCTCTCGGAGTCCGATCTCGACCGAGCCGGACCGGGATCGCTATCGCCAACTACGGTCCCGATCGGCGAGTGATCAGCTACGACCACTTGATCTTCACGATCGGGTGGCCTGCGAAGTCCGGGGCTGGTCCGCTCGGTCCAGGCGGCCTTGGGCCGGACAGCACGGTGCCCCGCGACCACCGGTCGCGGGGCACTGCGCACCACGCTCCGCACAGCCTGTGCCATGAGGCACCGCCTGTGGCGAGGTCAGGCGGTGGACCCCAGCAGGGAGGTCGTTGACAGCCGCAGGGTGAGCACCGGCAGCAGGTCCGCTACCCGGTGCGGGCGGTGCGCCGCTATCCCCGGGGGAGCCGGGGCGAGGGGCACCAGCAGATCCGTGGGCTCGGGGTGGCCTCCGGCCGCGTCGGCCAGGGTGTCTCCGTGCAGCCACAGGGTCAGCATGTAGAGCTCGGGTACGGACAGCAGCCGCGGCTGGAACGAGCCCGCGATGGCTTCCGCCTGCCGCAGTGCGAGTTCCGTGGAGGGCACGTAGGGTCCCTCGAAGAAGTGCGAGAACGCCCAACCGTCCGGCGTCAGCATCGTCTCGGCAGCGGCCACCATCCGATCGCCTCTGCGGATGAGAAAGCGCCACCCGGCGAGGCGGGTGCGTGGCCGGCGGCCCGGCTTGGTGATCCGGTCCAGGACATGGACTGGAAGGGGGAGCTCGGCGCTCAGGGGACCGGACGCGGACCGCAGAGCCGGTGTACGCGGGTCACTGACGGCGGTTGGAGAACCGAGGGCCGTGAGGGCGCTGCGCAGGGCTGGCTTGGGTGCCGGAGGTAGAAGCAGCGGCATGGTGGGTCGCCTCTCGCTAGGGAGACACGTGGAGCGGGGCAGGGTGCGGACGGCGCCGTCAGCGTGCAGGCCAGAGCGGCCGAAGAACGAATGCCGGCGGTGCAATGTCAGTGCCTCGTTCACGAAGTTTATACGACGTTTGTTCACACGGTGTTTCCGCTAGCCGTCATGCGTATTGCCGGCAAGGCGTTATTCGGCCCTTACTGTGCGGGGGTTGCACCTCATCTGTACCCCTGCCGCGGTCCGCTGCCTCCAGTTATGCCCAGCAAGCGGTGGGCCGATTCCTGTCGGTGTTTCTCACCAGACAATGCGCCGGGCCCGGGACAAGGCGCTATGCCGATGGAATGTGCCGCACGGAGTGTACGAACGAGCATAGCGGGCATGTGGTGTCCGCCGGGCGTTATCGATCACATTGCCTGGGCATCATCGACCCGTGACCCGCCGCTGGCGTCGCGGGCGGCCCACTCGAGGAGGGACGCTTCGATGGGGGAGAAGGTCGTGGCAGGCGGGTTCGACCTGTCCGATCGGCAGCGGTACCGCGGCAAGCTGCGGCGGTGCCTGCAAGGCCTGGAACGGCTACTGGAGGAGAAGAAGTTCGACCGGCCCAAGAATCTGATGGGCCTCGAGATCGAGCTGAATCTCGCAGGTGCCGACGGGATGCCGCGCATGATGAATGCTGAGGTTCTGGAGCGCATCTCGAGCGGGGATTTCCAGACCGAGCTGGGGCAGTTCAACCTTGAAGTGAACATTGTGCCGCACCGGCTGTCCGGGCGGGTTCTGGACCGGCTTGCCGAGGAGTTGCGGACTGGCCTCGCATATGCCGATCGCAAAGCGCAGGAACTGTCCGCGGAGATCGTGATGATCGGAATTCTGCCGACCCTCGCCGCGCACGACCTGGTTTCCGCGAACCTGTCCGAGGTCGATCGCTACATGCTCCTCAACGACCAGATCCTGGCCGCCCGGGGCGAGGAGATCGCCCTGGATATCGAGGGTGTGGAGCGCCTGACGTACACCAGCTCCTCCATCGCTCCCGAAGCGGCCTGTACCTCGGTGCAGCTGCACCTCCAGGTGACGCCGGGGCGCTTCGCCTCCGTCTGGAACGCCGCCCAGGCGGTGGCCGCCGTACAGATCGCCGTAGGAGCCAACTCGCCGTTCCTCTTCGGCCGGGAGCTGTGGCGCGAGTCCCGGCCGCCGCTGTTCCAACAGGCCACGGACACCCGGCCGCCGGAGTTCACCGCACAGGGCGTACGGCCGCGCACCTGGTTCGGCGAGCGCTGGATCACCGACGTACACGACCTCTTCGAGGAGAACCTCCGGTTCTTCCCGGCGCTGCTGCCGATCTGCGACGAAGAGGACCCGCTGAGGGTCCTCGACGAGGGCGGCATACCGCAGCTGCGGGAGCTCGTCCTGCACAACGGCACCGTCTACCGGTGGAACCGGCCCGTGTACGGCGTTGCCGAAGGCCTGCCCCATCTGCGGGTGGAGAACCGGGTCCTGCCTGCCGGACCCACCGTCAGCGACGTCATCGCGAACGCCGCTTTCTACTACGGCCTCGTCCGGACGCTGGCGGACGAGTCGCGCCCCGTCTGGTCGCGGCTGTCCTTCGCCGAGGCCTCGGCCAACTTCGATGCCGCATGCCGCTACGGCATCGAGGCCACCCTCCGCTGGCCGCGCCACGGCCGTTCGGGTGGCGTGACAGACGTCCCCGCCGCCCGGTTGGTGCTGGACGAGCTGTTGCCGATGGCCGAGGCCGGCCTGGACGCCTGGGGAGTCGAACCCGTCGACCGGGACCGGTATCTCGGCATCATCGAGGAGCGCTGCCGGCGGCGGGTGAACGGTGCGTCCTGGCAGGCGGCGGCCTTCCACCAGGGGCTGGAGCGCGGGCTGGACCGGGCGGCCGCGCTGGCGGCGACCACCCGCCGGTACTGCGAGCTCATGCGCACGGGCGAGCCGGTGCACACCTGGCCCGCCGGCCTCCCGGCCGAGCCCAGCGTCTTCCCGGTCCGGCCGCGGTACTGAGCCCGCGTCGGCGTACGGTGGGCCCGTTCCCCTTCCGGCCGTGACGGCGGTACGGACCAGGCGGGGGTGACAGACCGGGAGGCAGTGTGCAGACGGAGTCGGGCTTGGTGGCCGATTCGCCCGCCCAGCGGCTCTCGCCGCGGATCCTGCGGAGCGAAACACTGATCGTGCTGGCCCTGTCGGTCGGCGCGAGTGCGGTGTCCGCGCTGATCAGCTTTGTCGGATCCGTGACCAAGCCGGGCGGGCTGAAGGACCAGGCGGCGAAGCTCAACGTCTCGGCTGCCCCCGGACGGCCATGGCTGGATCTCGCCTGGCAGGTCTTCGACATCGCCACGGCGCTGGTGCCCGTCGTGCTCGTGGCGCACCTGCTGCTGCGGGAGGGCGCCGGCGGGCTGCGGGCGGTCGGCTTCGACCGGCGCAGGCCACGGTTCGACCTGGGGGCGGGGGCCGCCGTCGCGGCGGCGATCGGCGGCACCGGGCTGCTGTTCTACCTCAGCGTCCGGGCCTTGGGCGGCAACCTCACCGTGGTCCCGGAGTCCTTGCCGGACGTGTGGTGGAAGATCCCCGTGCTGATCGCCTCCGCGATCCAGAACGCGGTGCTGGAAGAGGTCGTCGTGGTCGGGTACCTGCTGCGCAGGCTCGGGCAGCTGGGATGGACCCCGATGGGCGCGCTGGCGGCGAGTGCGGTGCTCCGCGGCTCGTACCACCTGTACCAGGGGATCGGCGGGCTGGTCGGCAACATGGTGATGGGCGTGGTCTTTGTGCTGCTCTACCGCCGATGGGGGCGGGTCGGGCCGCTGGTCGCCGCGCATGCGCTCATCGACATCGTGGCCTTCGTCGGGTACGCGTCGCTGGCCGGTCACGTGGGCTGGCTGCCCACGGCCTGAGCCGGGACTCAAGGCTCACTCTGAACCTCAGGTTGAGACTTGAGCCGGGGGCCTGAATATGCGTCACGGC
Source organism: Streptomyces sp. HSS9-12 (assembly GCF_054963655.1). NCBI lineage: Bacteria > Bacillati > Actinomycetota > Actinomycetes > Kitasatosporales > Streptomycetaceae > Streptomyces > Streptomyces sp. HSS9-12. The sequence continues at coordinate 3,871 of NZ_JBUEGC010000087.1, forward strand.
CGCTCGAGCCGCCCCCGGTGGGTCATGCGGTGCTGAGCAGCTCGCCGTCGATGACGGTGACGGCCGTCCCGCCCAGGAGCGTACGGTCGCCGCGCAGCGCGGTGCGGACCAGGCCGGTACGGGCCGACACCTGCAGGCCGGTGAGCTCGTCGCGTCCGAGCCGGGCGGTCCAGTACGGGGCCAGTGCGGTGTGTGTGCTCCCGGTCACCGGGTCCTCGTCGATGCCGACGGCCGGCGCGAAGAAGCGCGAGACGAAGTCGTAGCCGCGGGACGGGTCGTCGGCTGCCGCTGTCGCGATGATGCCGCGGTGGTCGAGCCGGGCGATGGCCGCCAGGTCCGGTGTGAGGTCCCGCACGGTCTTCTCGTCGGGGAGCTCGACCAGAAGGTCGCCGACGTTCGGGCCCGTGTCGTGGGCGGAGAGGATCTCCGCGCCCAGGGCGGCGGCCAGGTCGCCCGGTACGTCGAGTGCGGTGAGTGGGGCGGTCGGGAAGTCCAGCGTGATCGAGCCGTCGGTGTTCGCGGTCGCGGACAGGACTCCGCTGCGGGTGGCGAAGCGTACGGTGCCGCCGCCGGCGCCGGTGGTCTTCAGGACGTGCGCGGCGGCCAAGGTGGCGTGGCCGCACATGGTGACCTCGGTCTTCGGCGTGAACCAGCGCAGCGCCCAGTCGGCCTCGGCGCTCGCGGGCAGCGGGTGCGCGAAGGCCGTCTCCGAAAGGTTGACCTCGGTCGCGACCCGCTGCAGCCAGTGGTCTTCGGGGAAGGCGGTGGAGTCCAGCAGCAGGACGCCGGCCGGATTTCCGGCGAAGGGCCGGTCGGTGAAGGCATCGACGATACGGATCCTCATGATCGCGAGCTTAGGGCGCCGGTCAGGCTCCCGGCCAAGGCCAATTCCCAGCTCCTGGACCGGCAGGGCCTTGTTGTGCGAGCTACTTCGATATATCGTTGAGATATCGCGAAAGATCAACGATGGAGGGATGAGAATGCGTTCCCACGGACATGGGTCAGGGCACGGGCGCGGAAACTGCGGACCCGGCCATCACGGACAGGGAGACGTCGAGGGGCGGCGCGCAGCCTTCGGGCCGTTCGGGCCGTTCGGGCCGCCTTTCGGAGGGCCGCCCTGGGGCGGCCGCGGCCGCGGCCCGCGCGGCCGGGCGCGGCGCGGCGATGTGCGCGCCTCGATCCTGGCGCTGCTGAAGGACCGGCCGATGCACGGCTACGAGATGATCCAGGAGATCGCCGAGCGCAGCGGCGGGGCGTGGAAGCCGAGCCCGGGCTCGGTCTATCCGACCCTTCAGCTGCTGGAGGACGAGGGCCTGATCAGCAGTGCGAGTGAGGGCGGCAAGAAGCTCTTCGAGCTCACCGACCAGGGGCGTGCCGAGGCCGACGCCGGGCCGGATGCTCCCTGGGAGGAGGCCGGCCGCGGCATCGACTGGGAAGCCATGAACGAGATCCGCAAGGCCGGATCCGGGTTGGTCGAGGCGTTCCGGCAGGTCTGGGCCACCGGTACGCCCGAGCAGCGCGACAAGGCTCTCGCGGTGATCAACAAGGCGCGGAAGGAGCTGTATTTGATCCTCGCCGAGGAGGACTGAGGTACGCGGCGTTCCTTATGGGATCGCGGACCGCGTATCGGGGGGAACGCTCCGGGAGTCGTCGCTCGTCTCATGGCGCCAGGGTTACGCCACCAGACCGCCGAGCTTGCGCAGCGACTCTTTGAGGGCGGCGGTCGCGGACTCCTTGAGCTTGCCGGCCATCAGCGTCACGGCGGCGCCGGTGAACTCGCCGTGGATGCGAACCTGCGTCCGCTCGCCGTCCGGCGTGAGTTCGTATCGCGTCCTGAGGTTGACGCCCATCGGGCCCGTGCCTTTGATGGTGAACAGGTGGGCCGGCTCGAGGGCTTCCACCGTCCAGGTCGCCTCGGCCGGGAAGCCCATGAGCTTTATGTGGTAGGTGGCGCCGGTCTCGAGGGGGTCGGCCCGCCACCGGGGAAGCTGGTGTGGGTGGCGCTCCGCTTCGCGTGTGAGGTGAAGTCCGTCAACTGCTCCCAGACCTTCTCCGCCGGTGCGTCGATCCGTGCCTGAACACTGACCTCGGCCATGCGACCACCCCTTCTGAGTGCGCTGCGTCGGGCGACGCGGCGGAACGTAGCCGTCGCTGGTCGAACATTCAATACTGATGAGCCGTCAGATGCTGGCGATGGTGCTGGCTTGCATGGGTCGAGCGGGTCGGCGTGCTCGCCGTGGCGGTGCATGCCGGGCGGTCGAGGTGCTGCTGCGGAACTGATGGTTCCGCACTGCGGATGTCAGGGGTATAGGTGATGAAGCTCCTGTCGTCGCCTGTCATCATGGTCCGATGCACGTGTCTTCTTCGGGGAGGAACGTCGGCCTTGGCCTCGCCTTGGCGTCGGCGTTCGCATTCGGTGGATCGGGGGTCGCGGCCAAGCCGCTGATCGAGGCGGGGCTCAGCCCGCTGCATGTGGTGTGGCTGCGGGTCGCCGGCGCCGCGCTCGTCATGCTGCCCGTGGCCTGGCGCCACCGGGGTCTGCTGCACCGCCGTCCCGCGCTGCTCGCCGGTTTCGGGCTGCTCGCGGTGGCGGGCGTGCAGGCCTGCTACTTCGCGGCGATCTCCCGTATCCCGGTCGGTGTGGCCCTGCTCGTCGAGTACCTGGGGCCGGCACTCCTCCTCGGCTGGGTGCGCTTCGTACAGCGGCGCCCCGTCACCCGTGCGGCGGCCGTCGGCGTCGTCCTCGCGGTCGCCGGCCTCGCCGGAGTCGTCGAGGTGTGGACCGGGTTGAGCTTCGACCTGCTCGGACTGCTGCTCGCCCTGGGCGCTGCCTGCTGCCAGGTCGGCTACTTCGTGCTGGCGGATCACGGCAGTGACGGCGAGGACGCGGCGGACCCGATCGGCGTCATCGCGTACGGGCTGCTCATCGGCGCCGCGGTGCTCACCCTCGTGGCCCGGCCGTGGGGGATGGACTGGACGGTGCTCGCCGGCCGGGCGGACATGGACGGGACACACGTGCCGGCGGCGCTGCTGCTCGGGTGGATCGTGCTCATCGCGACGGTCACCGCCTATCTGACCGGCGTGCTGTCCATACGGCGGCTCTCGCCGCAGGTCGCGGGTGTGGTGGCCTGCCTGGAGGCGGTCGTCGCGACGGTCCTCGCCTGGGTGCTGCTGGGCGAGCACCTGGGGGCGCCCCAGATCATCGGCGGTGCGCTGGTGCTGGCCGGAGCGTTCATCGCACAGGCCTCGACGCCGAAGGCGCCCTCCGCCGAGCCGGTGGCCGGAGCGCTGCCCGGGGTCGCCGGAAGCCAGGAGTCCGCTGAATTGCCCGCCGGTTCACCGGCGGCGTAAGGTGACGATCATGCATTCGACTGCTCTCGTGCTGCCGCCCCCCGCCGCATAGGGCGGGCGGCTCACCCCGGAAGACAGAAGCCCGGGTGAAGCCCCGGGCTGGTCGCCGCTGCCCGCACACGGAGCCAAGCGTCCCTTTCTCTCTTCCGTTCCGTGGAGATCACGCACGTGTCGAATTCTGCTGTTCAATCCGCTGTCGGCCTGCCCGTCGGGCGGGGTCTGCTCTATCTGATCGTGGCCGGCGTCGCCTGGAGCACCGCCGGCGCGGCGGCCGCCATGCTCTACCGGGCCAGCGACCTGGGCCCCGTCGCCCTGTCGTTCTGGCGCTATGCCGGCGGTCTCGTGCTGCTGCTGGCCGCACTGGGCCTGCGCCGCCGCCGCGCCGCGGATGCCGCTCCCGCGACGGCCGAGCCGCTCCGTCGCCGGTTGCTGCGCATCCTCGCCACCGGGATCGGCCTGACGGTATTTCAGACCGGTTACTTCGCCGCCGTCCGGGAGACCGGGCTGGCGGTCGGCACCGTGGTCACGCTCGGCGCCGGACCGGTGCTCATCGCGCTCGGGGCGCGGTTGACCATGGGCGAGCGGCTGGGGCGCGGCGGGGTGGCCGCCGTGGCCGGTGCGCTCGGCGGCCTGGTGGTGCTGGTCCTCGGCAGCGGTGGCGGCGTGGTGCGGCCGCTCGGCGTGGTCCTGGCGCTGGTCGCGGCGGCCGGATACGCGGCCATTACCCTGCTGACCCGGTGGCTGGGACGGGGCGGTGCGGGCGGCGCTGATGGGTTCTCCACGACGGCATGGGCGTTCGGCGTGGGTGCGGTGTGCCTGCTGCCGTTCGGCGTCGCCGAGGGGCTGCTGCCGCACGCGGCTGATCCCGGCCGGGTGCTGATGCTGCTGGTGTACACGGCCGCGGTGCCGAGCGCGCTCGCCTACGGGCTCTACTTCGCGGGGGCCGCGGTCGTACGGGCTGCCACGGCTTCGGTGATCATGCTGATCGAGCCGGTCGGCGCCGCGGTGATCGCCGTGGTGGTGCTCGGGGAGCGGCTCACGACGGCGACCGTGCTGGGCACGGTGCTGCTGCTGGGCGCGGTGGCGGGCCTTGCCGTGGCCGAGACCCGCGTGGCCACGGCCACCCGCGCAGCCCCCGCCTAGGCGGGGGGCAGGGCGAGACGGCGGAGTTGGTGGGCTTGCGCGGCGTTGTCGCGCGGGCCGCCCCGTTGCGCCAGGCCCGCCGCGATCCGCCGCTGTACCGCCTCCGGTTTGCGGCCGGCGTACTTGAACTTGGCCCGCACCTCGGTCACTTCGAGGCGCAGGCCGCGGATGCCCGGCAGCAGTCGACCGTACGGCGGCTCGCCGGGCGCCACGCGCGCGTACCCGCCGTGCGGCTGGTGGTGGGCCAGCTGGCGGTGCAGCAGCGCCGCCTTCTCGTCCGGGTCGTCGACGATGTGCGCGGTGCAGCGGAGCTGGACGGCGGCGTAGAAGCTCGTCGGCACGCCGTGCTCGGGCGGCGCCCCCTCGTCCGCCTGCCAGGAGGTGGGCACGTACGCGTAGTCGTCGACAACGCTCAGCAGTACGGCGGGGTCGGCTTCGAGGGCCTGCCAGACCGGGTTGGGGCGGGCCAGGTGCGTGACCGCCTCCCCGCGCGCGGCGTCGTAGGCGAAGTGCAGCGGCTGGACGGCGGGCGGCTGCCCCGGCAGACCGTTGACGGCGAGCTGTCCGAAGTCATGGCCGGCCAGCCACTCCTGCCATTCGGCGTCGTCGCGGGCCGCGTCCCAGGGATGGATGAGCACGGCGGCCTCACCGGGCGGTGAGGTAGGCGGGGACAGCGATGGACGAGTCCAGGTCGTCGGCCGGAATCGGAGCACCGTACGCCGGCGTGACCGGCAGGACACCGCTCCAGTACGGCAGCGACAGGTCCTCCGGCTCGTCGCCCGGGCCACCGGTCCGGACCTTCGCCGAGACCTGCTCCAGGTCGAGCCGCAGGACGGCGGTCGCGGCGAGTTCCTTGGCGTTGGCCCGGCGGGAGTCGTCGGCACGGCCGGGCAGCACATGGTCGACCAGGGCGTCCAGGGCAGCCGCGCGCTCCGCCGGGTCGGTGACCTGGTGGGCGGTTCCGTGCACCACCACCGAGCGGTAGTTGACGGAGTGGTGGAAGGCGGAGCGGGCCAGCACCAGGCCGTCGACATGCGTCACGGTCAGGCAGACCGGCAGGCCGGCGTCGCTGCCCTGGGACTCACCGGCCATCCGCAGCGGGCGGGAGCCGGTCGAACCGTGCACGTACAGCCGTTCACCCACCCGTCCGTAGAGCGTGGGCAGCACAACGGGGGCTCTGTCACGTATGAACCCCAGGTGGCAGACGTACCCCTCGTCGAGGATCGCGTGCACCAGCTCACGGTCGTAGGAGGCCCGGTCGCGGCCGCGGGTGGGCGTGGTCAGTTCGGTGTGCCCGTAGGTAGCGGTGTCCTTCATTGCGCTCTCCGATTGAGCTAGTGCATAATTTGTTTTGTGCTAGGAGATTATCGGATCGCGGGGCGTCGTGCAGCTGAGATTGCCGCGAGCGTGGAGCGGGGCATCGGTGCCGGCTATCTGATGCCCAATCAACTTCTCCCGCCGCTGCGGGAATTGGCTGCGGAGCTGGGCGTCAATCCGAATACGGTCGCGGCCGCATACCGCATCCTCCGTGACCGTGGGGTGATCGAGACGGCGGGGCGGCGCGGCAGCCGGGTGCGCTCGCGCCCGGCCAGTACGCCCCGGGAGTCGATCCGTATCGAGGCCCCGCCCGGCGTCCGGGACCTGTCCACCGGCAACCCCGACCCGGCGCTGCTTCCGCCGCTCCGCGACGCGCTCGCCGCGGCCGCGGACCGCTATGCCCGGCGCCCGGCGCTCTACGGCGACCCGGCCGTCGCTCCCGAATTGGAGCGGATGGCGCGGGAGGCGTTCGATGCCGACGGGGTGCCTGATGGCCCGATCGCCGTCACCTCCGGATCGCTCGACGCGATCGAGCGGGTGCTCGCCGCCCACCTCCGGCCGGGCGACGCGGTCGGGGTCGAGGACCCGGGGTGGGGCAGCTTCCTGGATTTGATCCCCGCGCTCGGGCTGCGCCCGGTGCCCGTCGCCGTCGACGATGAAGGGCTGCTTCCACAAGGCCTGGAGCGTGCGCTGCGTGAGGGCGTACGCGCCCTGGTGGTCACCGCCCGCGCCCAGAACCCGACCGGAGCGGCGATCAGCGGGGCGCGCGCCGAGGCGTTGCGCGCCGTCCTGGCCGCCCGCCCCGATCTGCTCCTTATCGAGGACGACCATGGCCACGGGATCGTCGATGTGCCCCTGCATCCGCTGGCGGGAGTGTCCGAGCGCTGGGCGCTGGTCCGGTCAGTCGCCAAGGCGTACGGGCCCGACCTGCGGCTGGCGGTGCTCACCGGCGACTCCGTCACCGTCGACCGGGTGCGTGGCCGCCAGCGGCTGGGCGCCGGCTGGGTCAGTCATCTGCTGCAGGACTCCGTGGTGCACCTGTGGCGCACGGGCGCGGTGGACGCTCGGGCGGTCGCCGCGTCGTACGCCGCCCGGCGCGATGCCCTGGTGAGCGCACTGCGGCGGCGAGGCGTCGAAGCTCACGGCCGCACCGGCATGAACGTATGGGTGCCCGTCCCCGATGAGACGGGGGCCGTCGCTCGGCTGCTGCAGTCCGGCTGGGCCGTAGCGCCCGGAGCGCGCTTCCGCATGTCCTCGCCTCCGGGCGTGCGGGTCACCGTGTCGCCGCTGTCCCAGGACGACATCGGGCCGGTCGCCGGCGCTCTCGCGTCCGCGACCGGCCCGGCACCAGCGGGGCGCTACGACTGACGGCGGGCGGCCCGCGCCCGGCTCTGTGTCAGGGCGGCGCCGGCGAGCACGATCAGCGCACCCACGGGGGTGTTCCAGGTCAGGTGCTCGCCGAGCAGCAGCACACCCGCGGCCGTCGCGATGACCGGGATGAAGTACGTGACCAGGGTCGCGGTCGTCGGACCGACCTCGGCGACCAGCCCGTACTGCAGCAGGAAGGCGAAGCCCGTTCCCAGCGCACCCAGCGCCACCACGGAGAGCAGCGGAAGGACGGGGAAGGACATCGGGAGTGAGGTGAACAGTGGCGTGACCACGGCCAGTTGGAGGGTGCCGAGCATCAGCTGCGCGCCGGACATCGCCAGGTTGGAACTGCCCGAACCGGTCAGCGTGCGCCGGACGTAGATCCAGCCGACCGCGTAGCAGAGCGAGGCGACCAGCGCGAACACGGTGCCCACCGGGTCCTGCCCCGAGAAGCCCTGCCAGGCGCCAAGCACGATCAGCACACCCACGAACCCGATACCGAGACCGGCGACCCGCCGCCGCGTGGGACGGTCGTCGGACAGGGCGACCATCGACAGCACCATCCCCCACAGGGGTGTGGTGGCGTTGCAGATCCCGGCGAGGGTGGAGGGGATGGTGAGTTCCGCGTAGGCGAACAGCGAGAACGGCAGGGCGTTGAGCAGGAAGGCCGCCACCGCGAGGTGGCCCCAGTTGCGGGCCCCGCGAGGCAGCCGCTCTCGCTTCAGTGCCAGCACTGCCACGAGCACCGCAGTGCCGAACACCATCCGCCCGAGGGTGACCTGCAGGGGCGCGTACGCCTGGGTGCCGACCTTGATGAGAAGGAAGCTGAAGCCCCAGATGAGGCAGAGAGCGGCGAAACGGATCCGCCAGTCCACGGCGGGACGGCGAAGGGCTGGGCCGGTGGTGGCTGCCGGCGCGGCCTTGGGCGCGGCGGGGGAGGCGGAAGCGCGGGCGTCCGAAGTGGATTGCGACGAAGCGGCGACGGGGCTCATGGCTACAACGATGGCCGGGGAAACTTCGTAGAACAAGCGAGTTTTCGTGGCTGCCATAGGTTAGTATCACTTACATGTTGAACCTGGAGCGCCTTCGGACGCTGGATGCCGTCGCCCGCCATGGATCGGTGAGCGCAGCCGCCGACGGGCTCCATGTGACGACTTCCGCCGTCTCGCAGCAGATGTCGAAGCTCGAGCGCGAGGCAGGGCAGCAGCTGCTCGCCAAGAACGGCCGCGGAGTGCGCCTCACTGACGCCGGACGGCTGCTCGCGGACCACGCGGCACGCATCCTGTCCCAGGTCGAGATGGCCCAGGCGGACCTCGAGGCGCATCGCGGCCAGGCGGTCGGCGAGCTGTTCCTCGGAGCGTTCCCCACCTCCGCGCGCGGCCTGTTCCCCTCCGCGCTCGCCGCGCTGCGCGCCCACCACCCGCAGCTGCGCGTCCGGCTCCAGGAGATGGAGCCCGATGAGTCGGTGCCGCGGCTGGTGCGAGGGGACGTCGACCTCGCGGTGGTTCTCGACTGGTACAACAAGCCGCTGTCCATGCCGGACGGGCTGGCCAAGGCGCCGCTGCTGGACGACCCCGCCGATGTGGCGATGCCCGCGACCCATCCCCTGGCCGACCGGAAGGAGGTCGACCTCGAGGAGTTCGCGGACGACGAGTGGATCTCCTGGCCGGAGGGCGAGTTCTGCCACGACTGGCTGATGTTCACCCTGCGCGGCAAGGGAGTGGAGCCGCGCATTTCGCACATGGCCGAGGAGCACCACACCCAGCTCGCACTGGTCGCGGCGGGGCTGGGGGTCGCCATCGCGCCCCGACTGGGCCGCGGGCCCGTGCCGGCCGGGGTGCGCGTGGTGCCCGTACGGCACAAGATGCGCCGGCACATCTACGCGATCTGGCGGGCGGACGCGGACCGCCGCCCGTCGATACGAGCCGCCGTGGACGCGCTGCGCACGGCCGCGCAGACCGTCGACACGCCCTAGCCCGGAGGGATCTTGGGAGGTCCCAGGACACCACCGACTCCGGGGGTGAGCCGCAGCCAGGCGTGCCGCCCGTCATGGGGTCCCAGTAGTACTCGCCGAAAAAACAACGGAGTAGCCCCTGACCTGCGGGTACGGCCGGGACCGCGGGGACACCTTGGCCGCCGTCGAGCGGCTGGCAGCGGGCAAGGAGTTGGCGGTGGACCGCTGGCACGGCCGTGACGCGAAGGGTGTAGCCCTGACCGCGCCGTACGGTCACCCCCTGGTCGAGCGCGGCCCGCTCGGCGGGCTCCAGGTCGGCCGCGCTGAGGAAGTCGGCGACCTTGCCCGGCATGTCGAGGGTGACCGGCAGCTCCGGGGCGGGGACGTCCTCCTCGATTGCGGTGTGGTCGGGCATGAGGTCGGCGACCGCCGTGCGGATCGCGCCGCGGCTGACGCCGTGTTCGCGGGCGAGGGCGGCGATGGATCGGCCCTCCAGATACGCGGTGCGTACGGCGTCGGTCTTCGCGGCCGCCACGGCGGGGCGGCGTCCGCCCTTGCTGCCCTTGGCCTCGGCGGCGCGCAGTCCGTCGTAGGTCAGTTCGCGCTGGAGGTCGCGCTGGAGTTGGGTCTGTCAAACGAACGGCTCTGTCCTGTAATCGGTGGTACCGCTGTGTAGTGATCACTGGAGGGGGATGCGGTGGCGGAGCAGGGGGAACCCGGCTCGGCCGTGCATCTGT
>NZ_JBUEGC010000088.1:0-12515 GCF_054963655.1 Streptomyces sp. HSS9-12
TACGGAGCTGGACATGCTCCGGGCCCTCGGCGACCCCGCATCGCTCACCCACCGGGCCATGATCGGCAGCATGCGGCTGTACGACGCCCTGGACCCGGCCGTCGAGGACCCCTCCTACGGCGGCCTCGCCAGCGCCCACGCCATGGCCCGGCTCTTCGCCGCCCTCGTCGGCGAGGTCGACGGCATCTGCCTCATCGCCCCCGACCGCACCGCCGAAATGGCCCGCCCCCACTCCAACGGCACCTGCCGAGTGGTACTGCTGCCCAGCACCTGGGGCCTCGGCTTCATGCTGCCCGACAGCCCGGTCTTCCCCGCCTCCGCCGGTCTCGGCCCCCGTGCCCTCGGCTTCGACGGCGCCAACGGCACGTTCGTCTTCGCCGACCCGGACCGCGAACTGGCCTTCGCGTACGTCCAGAACGCCGGCTCGCGCACCATAGGCCGGATGAACGACCGGGCCCACCACCTCGTGGAAGCCGTGCACCGCTGCGTCGAGAGGGTCCCCGCACGGGCGGCGTGAGACCGGCCGACCACGGAACCGGCCGGTGGGCGCCCGCTCTAGCGGTTCTCCAGGACACGTGGAGAGCACTTTGAGCGGGCACTGCGAGCTTGGCGCCTCCCAGCCGACCTATCGGGAGGAAACATGGCCGGCGCCACCGCCGACGCACGCACTGCACTTGTCACCGGAGCCACCAGCGGGATCGGCCTCGAGATCGCCACCCGGCTGGCCCGCGCCGGCAACCGGGTCTTCCTCGGTGCCCGCACCGCCGACAGGGTGGCCGAGACCGTCGCCGCCCTGCGGGCCGAGGGGCTGGACGTCGACGGCCGGAGCCTGGACGTGACCTCCCGCGAGCACATAACCGCGTTCGTCCGGGTCGCGACCGAGCGGTTCGGGCCCGTGGGGATCCTCGTCAACAACGCGGGCCGCTCCGGCGGTGGCGTGACCCGCGAGGTTCCCGACGAGCTCTGGCTCGACGTCATCAACACCAACCTGAACAGCGTGTTCCTGATGACGAAGGACGTCCTCAACCACGGGGGCATGCTGGAGCAGCGCTGGGGCCGGATCATCAACATCGCCTCCACCGGAGGCAAGCAGGGCGTCCTGCACGGCGCCCCGTACTCCGCCTCCAAGCACGGAGTGGTTGGCTTCTCCAAGTCCCTGGGCCTGGAGCTGGCCCGCACTGGCGTCACCGTCAACGCCGTCTGCCCGGGTTTCGTCGAGACCCCGATGGCCGCACGCGTGCGCGAGACGTACGCCGGTCTGTGGGACGTCACCGTCGACGAGGCCCACGCCCGGGTCAGCGCCCGGGTTCCGGTCGGCCGCTACGTGCTGCCCGAGGAGGTCGGCTCGATGGTCGACTACCTCGTCGGCCCGGGAGCCGCCGCCGTCACCGCGCAGGCCCTCAACGTCTGCGGCGGCCTCGGCAACTACTGAGGCCCCGCACCACACGTACCGCACCGGCGTACCCGGAAGGACACACACTCCCCGTGGAAAACACGACAGAGCTGTACCTGGACCTCCTGGAGAAGGTCGTCACCAACCTCGTCTACGAGGACGACCCGATCCCCAACGAGTGGTTCCCCGAGCAAAAGTTCCGCCCCGAGAACCGCGAAACGGGCACCGACTGGCCCAGCGTCGCGCACACCATGGTCGGCCTCAAGCGCATCCGCAACATCCGCACCCTCCTCGACCGGGTCGTCACCGACGGGGTGCCCGGGGACTTCATCGAGACCGGCGTGTGGCGCGGAGGCGTCTGCATCTTCGCCCGCGGCTACCTCAAGGCCCACGGGATCACCGACCGCACCGTCTGGCTCGCCGACTCCTTCGAGGGCATCCCGGACACCGGGGAGGAGGGCCACCCCATGGACCGGGAGATGGCCCTGCACCGCTCCAACCACGTGCTCGGCGTCTCCGCCGACACCGTGCGGGAGAACTTCGGCCGGTACGGGCTCCTCGACGACCAGGTCCGCTTCCTGCCGGGCTGGTTCAAGGACACGCTGCCGACCGCCCCCGTGGAGCGCCTCGCGGTCCTGCGGCTCGACGGCGACCTGTACGAGTCCACCCTCGACGCGCTCGACAACCTCTACCCGAAGCTGTCCACCGGCGGGTTCGTCGTCATCGACGACTACTTCATCCCGGCCTGCCGCAAGGCGGTGGACGAGTTCCGCGAGAAGCACGGCATCACAGACGAGGTCGAGGCTATCGACGAGTACAGCGTCTTCTGGCGCCGCTCCGCCTGAACCGACCACCTCCACGACTTCGGCCTCCAAGACCCGTCCGGGTCTTGGAGGCCGAAGTCGTTTCGTCGAGCGGTCAGGCGGAGGTGCGGGCCGCCGCCAGCTCCAGCGTGGTACGGCTGTTCCTGCCGAGCGCCTCGCGCAGGTACCGGCGGGCGTCGGCCAGAGTGGCCTCCGCGCCCAGCACCTCCGGTACGGCGGCAGGGTCGATCAGGACGGTGTGCTCGGCGGTGACCCGAGCCGTCCCCGTCCCGGATCCGGTGAACTCCCAGACACCGCTGTGCCCGAGCAGCAGCCGCGGCGGGACCAGCTGCTTGTAGGCGATCCGCTCGCCCGGCCGGCAGACCCGCAGCGAACGGGTGCTGTGCGCCGAGCCGTCGGCGGTGACGGTGTCCATCTCCAGCTCCTGCACCCCGGCGGCGTCCTCCGTCAGCTCCACGTGCCGCACGTGCGGCAGCCGCTCGGGCCACAGGTCCGCGCGGTGCACGAACTCGTACGCCTGCTCGGCGGTGCAGTCCAGGGTGACGGTGTCGCTGAAGGAGAACAGCAGGTCACCGACCTGCGCCCGCTGGTTCGCGGCGAGCTCAGCGGCCCTGGCGAGCGCGGCCAGCTCCACCGGGCTGTTCCGGTCCAGCGCTGCGTTAATCCACTCCACGGTGTCCGGGGCGTCACCGACCGCCGTGAAGTCGTGCAGCAGCACGATGTCCGTGCCGCCGTCCTCCCGCGCCTCGAAGATCCACTCGCCGCCCATCGAGGCGATGGGCGGCGCGCTCTCCTCCTGGTCGAAGCGGATCCGGAAGTTCAACGGGTCCAGCGCACGCCGCGAGACCCAGGTCTTCACCTCCCCGCCCACCGACGCCCACAACCGGAAACGCTCGGTGAGCTCGCCGCGCTCCAGGTAGTGCGCGGCGACACTGGGCGCGAACAGGGCCGGCCACCGGCCGACGTCGGAGGCGAGGTCGTACAGCGCCTGCGGCGGGGCGGTGGAGGTCAGCGTGTGGCGGGTGTGCCGACGCATGGCTCAGCCCGCCGAGGAGAGGGCGCCGTTGACGGAGTCCAGCAGCTCGCGCGGCGTGGCCACCTTGTCCGGGACCTCCACCCCGTACTCGCGCTGGACGACAGCCGTGGTCTCCAGCAGGGCCAGCGAGTCGTAGCCCAGCTCCGTGAACGCGGTGTCGAGGATGTCCCCGTCGAGCTGGCCGCCTTCGCTGCCCGCAGACTCCGACAGGATCCGGCGCAGGTCGTCCAGCGTCATGGTGGTGGTGTCGTCGCTCATCGTTCCTTCTTCACCTCTTTCTTTTTGTTTCCGTCAGTGGTGGTACGCCCGCACGACGGCGGCCGAGTTGAAGCCCGACACGCCCCGCGCGAGGACCAGGGCCGTCGCCAGGCGTGCCTCCCGCGGGGACTTGCGGACCAGGTCGATGCCGTACTCCTCAGGCGTCTCGTCTGTGTGCGCGGTCGGCGGGATCACCCCGTCCCGCAGCGACAGCAGCGCAGCCACCACGTCCAGCGGTCCGCCCGCGGACTGCAGCCGCCCGGTCAGCGCCTTGGGGGCCGTGACCGGGACGCCCCGTTCGCCGAACACTCCGCGCAGCGCCTCGGCCTCCTGCCGGTCCGCCACGGGCAGGCCCGCCGAGTCCGCGAAGACGACGTCCACCTCCGACGGCGCCACGCCCGCCTGGGCCAACGCCAGCTCGATCGCACGGCGCAGCGCCGGTGGCCGCGGGGAGCCTGGCGGCGGATCGAAGGTGGAGGCCTGCCCGGCGAGTTCGCCGTGGATCCGCGGCGCACCGCGCCGGTGAGCCGCCGCCGCGTCCTCCAGGACCAGGATCGCCGCCCCCTCGCCGGGCACGTGCCCGCTCGCTGTCCGGTCGAACGGCCGGTATTCGCCGGTGGTGACCCGGCCGCCGGACCACTGCGCGGACCAACCCCACGGGTCCAGGGCCGAATCCGCGCCTCCGGTGACGACCAGCTTCGCCTCGCCCCGCAGGAGCGCGCGCCGGGCGTGGCCGACGGCGTCCAGCCCGCTCGCCTGCTCGGCGACGAGGGCCTTGCCCGGGCCGCGCAGCTGGTGGCGGATGGAGATCTGACCGGTGTTCACGGCGTAGAACCAGGCGAACGACTCGTACACGCTGACGAACTGCGGTCCCTTCGACCACAGCTTCGCGAACTCGCGGTGAGTGAACTCGAAGCCGCCGAACGCGTTGCCGGTCATCACGCCCATGTCGTAGTCGACGAGCGCGGCGGGGTCCACGCCGCCGTCGGCCAGCGCCAGCCCGGCGGCGGTCAGCGCGAACCGAGTCGAGCGGTCGGTCTGCGGAAGCAACCGGTTCGGCAGGTGCGCGGCCGGATCAAAGTCCCTCACCTCGCGCGCCTGCCGGGCCGGGTAGCCGTCGGCGTCGAAACCGGTGACCTCCGCGATGCCGCTGTGGCCCTCCACCGTCGCGGACCAGAACTCCTCGGTCCCCAGACCGTTGGGGGCGACGACTCCCAGCCCCGTGAACACCGTGCTCGTCATGACGCTCCTTCCGGCCGCCGCAGCAGCATCGCGCTCTGAAAGCCTCCGAACCCGCTGCCCACGGTCAGCACGGTGTCCACCCGCTGCTCGCGGGCGGTCAGCGGCACGTAGTCGAGGTCGCACTCGGGGTCGGCCCGGTGCAGGTTGGCCGTGGGCGGCACCACGTTGTGCTTCATGGCGAGGGCGCACGCGGCGATCTCGACCGAGCCGATGGCCCCTAGGGAGTGACCCACCATGGACTTGATCGAGCTGATCGGCGTGCGGTACGCGTGGTCGCCCAGGGCTCGCTTGAACGCGGCCGTCTCGTGCCGGTCGTTCTGCACGGTGCCCGAACCGTGCGCGTTGATGTAGTCGATCGCGTCCGCGTTCAGCCGGGACTGGTCCAGCGCGACCCGGATGGCCTCGGCCATCTCCCGGCCGTCGGTCTTCAACCCAGTCATGTGGTAGGCGTTGAGGCGCGTGGCGTACCCGCTGACCTCGGCGTAAATCGTCGCGCCGCGGGCCCGCGCCCCCTCCAGCTCCTCCAGAACAAACACCGCCGCGCCCTCGGCCAGGACAAAGCCGTTGCGGGAAGCGTCGAAGGGCCGGGAGGCGTGCGCCGGGTCGTCGTTGCGGTTCGTGGTGGCCTTGATGGCGTCGAAGCTGGCCGCCACGACCGGGGTGACCGGGGTGTCGGAGGCCCCGGCGAGCATCACGTCGACGGTGCCGTCGGCGATCAACTGGACGGCGTTGCCGACGGCGTCGAGCCCCGAGGTGCAGCCGTTGGACACCAGGGACACCGGCCCCTCCGCGCCCACCGTCCACGCCACCTCGGCGGCCATCACCCCGGGCGTCAGGTAGTCGTACATGTGCGGCGACAGATAACGAGGGTCGACCTCCCACTGCCGGCCCGCGTCGGAGAGCACCAGGTACTCGTTCTCCAGGCTCGTGGCGGCGGCGACGGCACTGCCCAGGCTCACGCCCGTCCGGGACGGGTCGAGCGCCCCGAAGTCGAGGCGGCTGTCCGACACCGCGTCGCGGGCGCAGACCACGGCGAACTGCGTCGCCCGGTCCATCCTGCGGGTCTCCCGCGGGGTGAGCCCTTCGGCTCCCGCGTCGAAGTCGCACTCGCCCGCGAGCTGGGAGCGGAAGGGGGTGGGCTCGAAGAAGCTGATCCGGCGGGTCGCGGTACGACCCGCGGCCAGCAGCGACCAGAACTCCTCCGTGCCGCTTCCTCCCGGTGCGCGCACCCCCATACCGGTTATCACGACACGACGGGACATCGAATCGGTTTCCTTCTCGAAGAGGTGACTCGGTAGGGCCGGGGAGACCCGGCCGACTCTCTTGTTAAGCGAGGGCGGTCAACCTCTGCTCAAGAGGCGCTCGATGTCCGCTCAGGGAGGCCGTGCACCGGTCCAGCGGTTCTCGAGCGCAGCGGTGCACCCTCCGTGCGATGAAGATCCTCTTTGTCACTGGCGG
The DNA here is from genome assembly GCF_054963655.1 of Streptomyces sp. HSS9-12. NCBI lineage: Bacteria > Bacillati > Actinomycetota > Actinomycetes > Kitasatosporales > Streptomycetaceae > Streptomyces > Streptomyces sp. HSS9-12. The sequence goes on from NZ_JBUEGC010000088.1 coordinate 6,212, forward strand.
GAGCCCAGCGACCGTCTTCGCGCTCGCCCCGCTCGCCTCGGCGGCCAGCCTCGCCGGACACGACGTCCTCGTCGCGTCCCCCGAGGACATGGCCCCGTACGTCACGGGCATCGGCCTGCCCGTCCTGCCCGTCACCGACGGGACCATGCGCCGGTTCATGCTGGAGGACCGGGCCGGGGCGTCGCTGTCCATCCCCGCCGACCCGCAGGAGCGGATCCACTTCAACGGGGAGGGCTTCGGGCGACTGGCCGCCGCGACCCTGCCCCGGCTGCGGTCCCTGGCCGCCGACTGGGCCCCGGACCTGGTCATCGGCGGATCGCTCTGCTACGCGGCGCCCCTCCTCGCCCACGAGCTGGGGGTGCCGTGGGTACGGCACACCTGGGACCTCGGCGAACCGCCCGGGATGGACAACGGCGCCGCCGCCGAGCTGGCGACCGAACTCGAAGCGGCGGGGCTGGACGGGCTGCCCGTGCCCGCGCTGTGGGTGGACATCTGCCCGCCCGGCCTGCGCGCCGCCCACCTGGCCCCGGGTCCGCGCCATTCGATGCGGTTCGTCCCCGCCAACCTGCGCAGGCCGCTGGAGCCGTGGATGCTGCGCCGGGCGGGCCGGCCCCGGGTGTGCGTCACCGCGGGCAGCCGGGTCTCCGGGGCGGACGGGGTGGCCGAACTGGTCGAGCTGGCCCGGACGGTGGAAGGCCTCGACGGGGAACTGGTCGTCGCCGCCCCGCAGGACGTGGCCGACGCGCTGGCCGTCGAGGTTCCCGGAGTACGCGCCGGCTGGTTCGCACTGGACACGCTCCTCGCGACCTGCGACCTCATCATCCACCACGGCGGCGGGCAGACCGCCATGACCGCCCTGCACGCGGGTGTGCCCCAGCTGCTGGTGCCGACGATCCCGAAGATGCTGGAGCCGTGCCGCCGCATCGAGGAACGCGGGGCGGCCGTGGTGCTGGCCGAGGGGGAGCAGTCCGGAGCCCGCATCGCGCGCGCCGCGACCGAGCTGCTGACCGGGCCCGGACCCCGGGAGCGAGCGGCGGAGATCGGCGCGGAGATCGCCGCCCAGCCCTCCCCGCACCGGGTGGTGTCCGTACTGCAGTCGCTGCGGGCCTGGCAGGGAACGCCACGCCGGTAGCCCCGCCCGGTCCGGGCGGGGCCCTTCCGCAGGTCACAACCGGGACGTGGCCCCGGCCTCCTGAGCGGCGGCCACGGCGGCCACCGTCCGGTCCAGTGCCTCGTCCAGCGCACCGTCCCGGACGGCCAGCGCCCGCCAGCCCGTCGCGGCTGAGAAGGCCGACGGATCCACCGCCAGGCTGCGGAAGTCAGTCGGGTCGGCGTGTGGGGGCGGTTCCACCGACAGCACCGGCACCGCGGGCGTCCCCGTGTACCGGGACACGGCACGCGCCACCGCCTCGAACACCTCGCCCAGCGGCCGCGCCCGCCCGGTCCCGACCAGGTAGTGCCGGCCGGACAGCGCGTCGGCGTGGGCCAGGGCCGCCGTGAACGCCCGAGCGGCATCCTCCACGTACAGCAGGTCGCGGCGGACCGTGCCGTCGTGCCACATCGTCAGCGGCTGTCCCGCCAGCGCCCGCCGGATCATGGTGGACACCACCCCGCGGTCCTCGGCGGTAGGAGAACCCGGCCCGTACACGGGCGGCAGCCGCAGGCTCACCGCCCGTGCCAGGCCCGCCGCCGCGGCCCGCTTCAACACGGTCTCGGCGGCGTGCTTCTGCCGGTCGTAAACCCCCGTGGGCCGGTCCGGCTCGGATCCGTCGATCAGCTCGGCGGTGACCCGCCCCACCTGGGTGTTGCTGCCCGGGAAGACGATCGCGGGCGGGTCCTCGGCGACCGGTGCCCGCTCGGCGAGCAGCGCCACAAGGTCCCCGAGCAGGCCCACGTTGACCCGTTCCGCCTCCGTGTCGTCCTCGGACAGCCGCCACCCAGACGCACCGCGGATCCGCGCCATGAACGGCAGCACGGCGTCCGCACCGGCCACCGCCCGGGCCAGGGCGTCCCGTTCGGTGAGGTCGGCGGTGCACACCTCCACCCGCCCGGCGAACGGCTCCGGGACCACGACCGGCCGTCTCGACACCGCTCGCATCCGGACACCGGGGTCGGCCGCCAGCGCGCGAACCACAGCCGAGCCGAGGAACCCGGAGGCGCCGAGCACGACGACCTGACGCGGCGCGCTCACCGTCCGCCCCCGTCCGCCCCGGCCGCCGTACAGTCCGCGTACCGCGGCAGCAGACCCCGGGCGCGTGCCTCGGCCAGCGTCGGCGCCGACCGGTCGCGCTCGGACAGCACCCGTGCGTGCCCGCCCGGAAGCTCCAGACCCAGCTCGGGGTCGAGCGGGTGCACCGCCCGCTCCTTGTCCGCCCGGTAGGCCGCCGACAGCAGGTACACCATCACCGTGTCGTCCTCCAGCGCGGTGAACAGGTGCCCCACGCCCGGCGGCAGGTAGAGCGCGGTGCCCGCCTCGGGGGAGAGCTCCACCCGCTCGCTGCGCCCGAAGGTGGGCGAGCCGAGCCGGACGTCGACCACCACGTCGAGGGCCCGCCCGCCCGTGCACAGCACGTACTTGGCCATGGAGCCGGGCGTGGCGGTGAAGTGCACCCCGCGCACCACCCAGCGGCGCGAGCTGCTGGTGCTCACCTGGGCGACCGGGAACAGCGGCCGGCCCAGCGCCGCACCGTACACGGCCTCCTGGTACGGGGAGCGGAACGAGCCGCGCTCGTCGTGGAAGACCTCGGGCTCGAACGCGTACGCGCCGTCGATGCCCAGTTCGCGGACCTTCACACGGCACCGCCGGGGCGGGTGGCAACGAACAGCCCCGGACCGTACAGCTCGTGGCGCAGGTACTCGGGCTCAAGGCCCGCCCGGCGGAAGGCCTCCTCGTACGCCGCCCGCTCGAACAGGGTCATGACGTGCGTGTCGGTGAAGTGCTCGACACCCGTGTCGGACGCCGCGACCGTGTAGTGCACCTCCATCCGGCTGGTCCGCCCGGCACGGACCGTGTGGGAGACCCGGGCGATGCTCCGCCCGCCGACCTCGACCACGTCGGCGCCGACCCAGCCGGGCAGGAAGCCCTCCGGGAACCACCAGGGTTCGACGACGAGGACACCGCCGGGCGCCAGGTGCCCGGCCAGGTTCGCCACCGCCGCGTCCAGGTCGCCGGTGGACTCCAGGTAGCCGATCGAGCTGAACATGCAGGTGACCACGGAGAAGGTACGGCTGAGCCGGAAGTCACGCATGTCACCCTCGGTCAGGGGCACACCGGGGTTGGTACGGGCGGCGACGGCGAGCATCCGGGCGGACAGGTCCACCCCGGCCGCCTCGGCGAAGAAGCCGCTCAGCTCGGCCAGGTGGGAGCCGGTGCCGCAGGCGACGTCCAGCAGCGATCCGGCGGCCGGGGCCACCGCGGCGCGCTGCTCGACGAGCTCGCGCACGACGGCCGCCTCGGCGCGGTAGTCCTTGCCGCGGCCCCGGTAGAAGTCGTGGTAGACGTCGGCGCGGTGGTAGATGAGGGTGTCCGTGCTGGACGGCATGGTGTGGGCCTTTCGATCGGGCGGACGGCGCTACTTTGCGGACACTCCCTAGAGGTCCCGCAGGACCTCGTGGAGGGCGTCGATGACCTTGTCCTGCACGGCCTCCGACAACGACGGGTACATGGGCAGAGAGAAGATCTCCCCGGCCAGCCGCTCGGTGACCGGCAGCGAGCCGGCCTCCACGCCGAGGTGGGCGAAGCCGCGCATCGTGTGAACGGGCCACGGGTAGCTGATGTTGAGCGAGATGTCGTAGCGCTCCTTGAGGGCGCGAATGATCTCGTCGCGGCGCGGGTGGCGTACCACGTACACGTAGTAGACGTGTTCATTGCCCGCGGCCGTGGCCGGCAGGGTCAGCCCGCCCGGCCCGCGCAGGTCCGAGAGCCCCTCCGCATAGCGGCGGGCCACCCGGCGACGGCCGGCCACGTAGGCGTCGAGCCGTGTCAGCTTCCGGCGCAGGATCTCGGCCTGGACCTCGTCCAGCCGACTGTTGTGCCCGGGGGTCCGCTCGACGTAGTACACCTCCTCCATGCCGTAGTAGCGCAGCCGGCGCAGCGCGCGGTCGGTGTCGGCGGAGCCGGTCAGGACGGCGCCGCCGTCGCCGTACGCCCCCAACACCTTGGTGGGGTAGAACGAGAACGCCGCGGCGTCGCCCATCGTCCCGGCGAGCGCGCCGTGGTGGCGGGCGCCGTGGGCCTGCGCGCAGTCCTCCACGATCGCCAGCCCGTGCTCGCGGGCCAGGCGCCGCAGCGGCTCCATGTCCACGCACTGGCCGTACAGGTGCACCGGCAGCAGCACCTTGGTGCGCGGGGTGATCGCCGCCGCCAGCTGGTCGGTGTCCATCAGGTAGTCCTCGGCGCGGACGTCCACGAAGACCGGGACGGCACCGGCGGCGTCGATGGCGACGACGGTCGGGGCGGCGGTGTTCGACACCGTGATCACCTCGTCGCCGCGCCCCACGCCGAGGGACTCCAGGGCCAGCTGCACCGCGTTGGTGCCGTTGTCCACGCCGACGCAGTGCGGCAGGCCGTGGTAGCCGGCGAACTCGTCCTCGAAGCCGCGCACGCTCTCGCCCAGCACCAGCCGGCCGCTGGCGAAGACCTGTTGCACGGCGTCAAGGATGTCCTCCCGCTCCGTCCCATACTCGGCGAGGTAGTCCCAGACATGGGTGGTCACGTGTCGTCCTCCTTGTAGAAGCCCGCGAACGTCAGCAGGCTCCGGGCCTCGACGTTCAGGTGGTTGCCGTACCGCACGAAGTCGGTGAGCTGGCGCAGGGTGATCCAGGCGTAGTCGTCGGGGACCCGCAGGGGGAAGCTGTCCCCGACCTCCACCACCAGGTAGCGGTTCTGCGCGTGGTAGAAGCGGCCGCCCTCCTCCGAGTGGATTCGGTCGAAACGGATGTTCTCCGCGGGCGCGTCCAACACCTCCGACAGGAACCGGGGTCGGCGCGCTTCGGGCAGGCCCAAGTAACTGTCCGGCTGGCATTGCACGGTGGGGGCCATCTCCACGCCGTCGAAGGCGCCCGTCTCGGTACGGGCCTGCATCAGTACGTGCAGTACGCCCCCGATGCGGCGGACCAGAAAAGCGATGACGCCCTGGCTGCGCGGCTCGAACATGGGCTGCTGCCAGTGCGCGACCTCGCGGCTGTCGGTGTCGACGGACACCCCGATGACGGCGAAGTGCTGATCCCGGTCATGGACGATGGCCCCGGCGCGCCGGCTCCACCCGTCGACCTTGGTGAGCGGGATCCGCTCGCGCGTCAGGGTGCAGAGGTTCTTGGCCTCGGTGAACCAGCTGAGCAGCTGCGTGGTGTCGTGCAGGGCGACGGTGCCGGGAGCCCAGGACCGGGCCAGCGCGCCCCGGAAGGTGTCCGCGACCAGATCGGCGCCTCGGTCTCGCCAGGACGCCGCGCCGGCCAGCACCGTGCGGGTATCCATGTTGACCAGGTTCGGCTCGCGCAGCAGCTCGGCGATCTGCTCGAAGTCCAGCCAGCAGAAGTCCTCCAGCAGCGGGATGCCCCCATCCACCTGGACGATCATGTTCCGGTTGCGCTTGGCCAGGAACCAGGACGCCTGCTCGGACTGGAGCACGTCGGACAGGATCCGGCCGGAGCGGGGGGCGGCGAAGTGCTCCAGGTACGGCACCGATCTGCCGCCGTGCGCCCCGGTGAAGTTGGACCGGGTCGCCTGCACGGTCGGGGACAGTTGGAGGCCGTTGACGTTGCCCGGCTCCATCTTCACCTGGAGCAGAAAGTGCGGGACGCCCGCGAACTCCTTCACCAGGATGCCGAGGACACCCTGCTCGGGCTGGACGATGATCGGCTGCTGCCAGGCGTCCACCTCCCGGCCGGAGTCCGCGACGTCCAGCCCCTCGACGCTGAAGAACCGCCCGGTCCGGTGCACGAGGTTGCCGGATTCGGGGTCGGTGCGCCAACCGTCGAGGGAGTCGAGCGGGACCCGATCTACCCGGTAGCCGTGGGCGCGACGACGCCCGGCGTACCAGTCGCGGAATTCGGCTATATCGGAGAACATGCGGCCACCTTCCGTCCGAAAAATCCCCTCCCATTCCCGCGGGGGAAATCTCGGCTTTCGAGGAGAACAGCCATTGCGCGGAATCGCATGGCGCCGATCCTGCCAGAGGATTTCCATCGAGGTCACCCCGCCCGGAGCTCTGTATTCCCTTGCGAGCGGAACATGACCGGCATTCGAGTGGGGCCCGAGTGACGGCCGCATCATCACAGGTCGAAGCCGTCTGCCGAGGCGGTC
>NZ_JBUEGC010000089.1:0-10831 GCF_054963655.1 Streptomyces sp. HSS9-12
GAAGATCACTCTGAATCCACCTCGGTGGATCGAGGCTTAGTGGGTCTGTGAAGGCTGGCTCTCTTGGCGGCTGGGGAACATCAACACAGCCGGTGACGCCGGGGGGTGATCATGGTTCGACTAGCGCAGTGATCGGGTGCCGTGCGGACTCGGTCGAAGATCGTGAAGCCGAGGACGACGGCTTGGAGGCGCAAGACAGTCTGCCGACCCGCGCCCCGCCGAGGAGGGTGTGCAGGTAGATGTCGTTGTCGGTGACGCTGATGCGCAGCGAACGTGGTGACGTTCAGCCAGACGTTGCGGGGTCCGTCAGCTATACCCCCTTCGGCCGTGCGGTGGTTCCCGACATGTAGTCCTTTAACGGAAGGACGCGCTCAGGTCGCCGAATGCGCGACCTGTGGCGCAGTTCCGTGTCTTTCGGCACACCGCGACACGCTCACTGTGTGGCGAATGTCACCTGTGGTGGCTATGTGTGATGCAGTAGATGGCTCGATTTACCTCATTACATCCAATAGCGGGCATTGTGTATTCGGTTCGCCACCCTGCGTAGCCGAGTCGACTGCATGACCGGAAGGCACCCCAATAAGCCCGTAGGTCTTCGAACCTCTTTGCGGGTAGGTTTCTATGCGATCGCGAGGCTGGCCCGGCCCGCGTAGAACCGGGGGGTTCGCAAAAAACGGGGACGGGTGCTCAGTCTGCGGCACGACCAATTCCGCATCTTCGGGGGGAACACCCATATGGCTACGGCCAAAACCGTCTTACGTACCATGCTCGCCATCACCGCCACAGCCGCGTCCGCCGTCGGCGCTCCGCAGGCCACCGCGGCGATCAGACCCACCACCTCAGAGCCGAAGACGCCGGCTCAGGTAACGGAGGTGGCCGGTGTCAAGATCTCGTCGAAGGCCAGCGCCGAGACCCGCGAGATTGCCCAGTCCGACCCGGACGCCGTCAGAGCCACCGCTAGCCTCTGCGGTTCCCAGTACAAGCTCTACAACGCGGAACGGCTGCCCGATGAGCGCAGGTTCGGCACCCTGTTCCTCTACGACAACGGTGGCCTCGGCCCAGACAACTGGCTGTGCGCTGTGTTCGACAACAACCTCGGCTCATCCAAGTGGATGAAGCTTAGTGTCTGCGAGAACAAGGCCAGCAGGCCCCGCTGCGACACCGATGAAGGCAACTACAGCCAGTATGCCGGGCCAGTGAAGATGAACAACTGTGCGGACACCACGGCATTGATGAAGCACCGCAAGAGCGATGACGCGTACATCATCAACGCAGTCCGCGGCAGCTTCTGTAACTAGGAGATGAGTTGACTCTCAACGCACCGGCCCCGTACCGCAGCCCGGGGGGCGGCAAGGCTCTCGGGGTGGCCCTGGTACTGGCTGCCGCAGCAGCCCTAACAACCGCGTGCAGCAGCGGCACGGGCACGAATGCACAGGACAAGGCGTCGCCGAGAGTTACCAGGGAAGCGGCGCCGACCGGCTCGGAGAAAGGTCACAGCAGCACGCCTGAGAGCAGCGGCACGCCCAGCAAGGGCGGCGCGGACGTCGTCGCCTCCAAGGACGGCGTGACCGTGAAGAAGCCGGTACGCAAAGAGTCCGGCGACTCCTTCTGGGTGGGCGTAGAGGTCGCCAACGAGGGCCGCGATCCCGCCAAGTATGTTGCCTACATCCGGCTGACGGGGCCGCTCGGCTACAACGCACTCCTGCACGTCGACACGGATGTCCTGCAACCCGGCCAGCGCGCATCGGCAGTTCACACCGCGCTGGATGAGGCAGGGACGAAACCTGTGCCGAAGAACCCGAAGGTCGTCATCGTCAGCGTGGACCGCACACGCGCATAAGAACACTCTGTCTGCCTGGCGCGGTACAGCGCCAGGCAGGGCGGTGTCGCATGACAAGTTGAAAGACATCTAGTGGTGTCGTTCCCGCCGGCAGCCCGGTGGGAGCGTCGCGTTCCGCATGGGATCGCTTCTGAGCTGAAGAAAAAGCCGGACGACAGGTCGCAGCGGGGGAGTGGCTGGCCATGTACGCGAAGCGACCTGTGGTTGAGGTTGTTCCGATCTCCCGCAATTACATCTCCGCCGGAGGCTTGCTCTTCTGCCTGCGGGCGCCGGGCTCCCGGACGGTTTCACGCCCTGATTTGGGCATGTTTCTCGGAAGAAAGACGGGGAAGTTGAGACGCAGCATATTAGGGGCGCGTGTTCCTGTGACCACGGCCATCGCGCTCGCGGTGGCCTGCGGGTTCGGGACCACGCAAGCCTACGCAGACGCAGTCCCGCCAGGGGCGGCCAACGGTTGGTCCCCGCAAGCACCACGGTCGGGCGACGGGACAAAGCCGGGCGCCAAGCCCCGCTCGGTCCCCACGAAGCAGCGGACCGCGGTACTGGGCAAGAACTACCGGTCGTCGTCGGACCAGGCGTTCACGACGTCGGGTGACGGCACAGGGTTCCACGTGATGGTGGCCGACGAGAAGGACGGCTACCGATGGAAGACCGCTGCCTCGCTGACCGAGCCGGGCTTCGAGACGGACACGTGGATCGGCAACGCCTGCGTGACCGGATCCGGCACCTACGCCGCTGTGGCGTACGCGCCGCGTACGTTCACGAACAAGCCCGAGCTCATGAGCCGTGGCGCGTTCGCCGCTTTCGTGGATCTGAGGAGCGGCGAGGTGCGGAAGCTGCCGTTCCAGGCCACCCTCGGGTACTTCTCTCCGGGCTGCGGAACGGGTGAGAACGTCGCGTTCTCCCAGTTCACCGATGAGAAGGCGTCAAAGGAGAACAAGACCCGGCTGGTCACGGTCGACGCACGCACAGGCGAGACCGAGCAGGCGATGGTGCCCGGTCAGGTCACGTCGGCGGTTCCAGTAGGCGACCAGATCGTCGCTGCCCGTGGCCCGCAGATCGTGAAGATCAATGGCCCGACGGTCAGGGTGGTGGCGCGCACCCATGCCACGCCGTTCCAGCTCAAGCCGGATGCTGGCGGCGGTGTCACCTTCATCGACCGTCTTCGCGGCGGGAGGATGCGGTCTTCGGCCGATGACGAGGCTGCGGTCTCCCGCGTCAGTGCGTCGGCCCTGCGTGCGGCGAACGGCAAGGCGAGGGCCGCGAAGCTGGCGCAGGGTGGGCTGACCCGGTTCGACCTCGCACCTACACCTGGGGGAACGGTGTACGTCACTGGTCAGGCCCGAAGCAGAGGGTCGCTGCCTGACGCGGTCCGAAACCCTGGGGGAATCGACAAGGACGCCCGGATCTCCAGCCGCGGCGCCGCCGCTGTGACCACGGAGTGGGCGAACGGCAAGGATTCGCGGATCTTGCAGCGGGACGCCTTCTCCGCGCGAACTGCGAGGATCACGCTGAAGGCCCTGGATACCGGTAAGAAGGCCGTTCTGGACGCAATGCCGGGTGACCGTATCGGCAGCGACAGGGCCGAGCGTGCCGCGTCTGCGGCGAGCCCGGCCTTGCCCAAGCGCGCGTCGTCCGGCAGGGCGGCGATGGCGTCGACGATCGACGCGGACCGTTGGTGCTCGGTCCCGAGGAACGATCCGAAGAAGCAGGCGTTCCAGCCGACTCCGCGTCAGATCGAGTGGGCGGTGGACCAGGCCATCGTCGGCAAGCTCAACAAGGGCGCGACGAGGGCCGCAAACTGGAAGAACACGGGCATGGCGGCGTACGCGCCGCAGTCGCTGTTCCCGCTGAAGTCCCTGAGCGGCGGCAGCGGTGCGGACTGGCATATCCCGGCTCAGGTGATGCTCGGCGTCACCGCGCAGGAGTCGAACATGTGGCAGGCGACGCGATACGCGGTGCCTGGAGTCACGGCGAACCCGCTGATCGGAAATTTCTACGGCATCAAGTACAGCTCCGATGGCACACAAGGCGATCCGTGGTCTATCGACTGGTCCAAGTCAGACTGCGGCTACGGTGTCGCACAGGTCACCGACGGCATGAGGCTCTCGGGTAAGGGCCAGCCCACGTTGTCTCAGACGCAGCAGGAGGCCGTCGCGCTCGACTACGCGGCCAACATCGCGGCCGGTGTGAACATCCTGGTTGAGAAGTGGAACCAGACCCGGGCTGACGGAATCATCATCAACAACGGCGATCCGAAGTACATCGAGAACTGGTTCGCCGCCCTGTGGTCGTACAACACGGGCTATCACCCGAAGTCCGAGTCCGGCAACAACTCCGGCAAGTGGGGCCTGGGATGGACGAACAACCCGGCCAACCCTCTGTGGAAGGAAAACCGTACGCCATTCCTGGAGAACGCTGCCGGGGATGACGACTACAGCCACGCCGCGCACCCGCAGGACTGGCCGTACCAGGAGAAGGTCATTGGCTGGGCGGCGCGGCCGATCGCGGCGATGTTCAAGCCCGGCGACATCCAGTCCGGATACCGTCAGGCGTGGTGGAACACCACCATGAACCGCACAACCGCCAAGCCTCCGATCAATACGTTCTGCGACAGCAGCAACAAGTGTGACCCGCAGAAGATCGGCGAAAGTGCGAGCAACGACACCGGCAAGGGCCCGTGCCTGCTGCCTGGCGACCCGAACGATAAGGATCCGCTGTATCTGAAGTGCTGGTACAACAAGCCGGCCAAGTGGAAGGACTGCGTGTCCGCAGCGCAGTGCGGAAACCCGGTCCACCGGTTCGACGACACCTACCCCGAGCAGCCGGACGCCAATTCCTACCCGCCGCGGTGCTCAGCCGGCCTGCCCTCCGGGACGAAGATCGTGGACGACGTCGCCAACGGTGTCACACCGACCGGTTCTTCCGGCCGCTCGTGTGGTGCGGTCTCGTCCGCGGGTTCCTTCAGCTTCGAGTTCGGCAGCGCCTCAGCCAGGATCGATCTGCACCAGATCGGCGCTGCCTACGGCAACCACTTCTGGTTCACGCACACCAACAAGTTCGGCACGAACGATGCCGGCCGTCTGAACGCCACGGGTACGTGGAGGCTGGGCACATCAGACCGCGGCTGGATGCGCGTCTGGGTCCACCTGCCCGACCACGGCGCACACACCCGGCAGGCCGCCTACTCGGTGGGCGGTACGAACTCCACCAGCGCTTTGCGCGTGAAGCCGCAGAGGGTGATGGAGAACAAGTGGGTGTCCCTCGGGGCATTCAACTTCACGGGGGCACCATCGGTGGCTCTGTCGAACGTGACGGAGGACGGCAAGGGCACGGAAGACGTCGCCTGGGACGCGGTCGGCTTCGAGCCGCTGGGCGGCAAGCCGAAGAACCAGATCGTGGTCATGGGCGACTCCTACTCCTCGGGCGAAGGAGTCTCCGAGAACGGCGGCGCGGACTACTTCCCGGAGTCCGACTACTACGACCAGCAGCAGCCGGACACGGAGGACAAGTGCCACCGGTCGAAGTACGCGTGGTCGCGTCAGGCAACGCTGCCGGGCTACTCGAAGTCGATCGGGCAAATGGCGGACGCCCGGGACCCCAACATGGACTACCAGTTCGTCGCGTGCTCCGGTGCCCGCCACTACAATATCCTCCGCGAGGGGCAAAGCAGTGAGCTGCCGCAGATCGAGCAGGGCTATCTCGACCAGAACACCACGCTGGTCACCCTGGCGATCGGCGGCAACGACGCCCGGTTCGCTGACATCGTCCAGGAGTGCATCGCGGCCATGACCGTGTGCAACAACAACTCCATCGAGGACGTGGACCCGGACACCGGCAGGAAGAACGGCAAGGAAACCGGCCCGCTGGATCAGTGGGCACCGAAGTGGCTCCACGACCAGGTCAGGCCGCGTCTGGCCAACACCCTCGGGGAGATCCACAAGCGTGCTCCCAACGCGGAGATCGTTCTCATGGGCTATCCCAGGCTCCTGGAGAAGAACGGTCAATGTGTCACTGGCATCGGTACCGAGGAAGCGCCGTGGCTCAACGGGATGGCGGACACTCTGGCTAGCGAGATGCAGGGCGCGGTCGCCGACGCCAACCGCCAGTACAACGCGGACGCGGTGTTCTCCGACCCGCGTGACGAGTTCGCAGGCAAGGCGATCTGCGGTGATCCGGAGTCGGTGCACGGCGTCGTCCTGTCCGGCCACTCGCAAGCGGACAACCGCGACACGAAATGGCTGCCGGGCAACGTGGCGCCGTCCATGAAGTGCTTCCACCCGAAGATCGCCGGTGCGCGTCTGTACGTCGACAGCCTGGAGCACACGCTCCAGTGAAGTGATCTGGCTGGCCCGTCTCGCCGCCTTCGCTCTCGCGGGCGGCGTGCTCGCCGGCTACGTTCGCCTCTCCGGCGGCCGCGGTCGGCACGTGCCCCGGACTCGTGAATGGCAAGGGTGCGGTCACCAAGGAGCTGACAGGCTCGCTGTTGTCCGCGGCTGACCTCCTCTGATCCTTTGGGCGGGGCCTGAGTGCGTGAACTCAGGCCCCGCTTTCCTCTACGAAGGAGTGAAAATGACAAGCAGGAAGATCGCCCGCTTGGTCAAGGGCGCTGTCGTGTCGACGGTGGCTGCCAGCGCCTCCTACTGGACCTGGACGTCTGGAAGGGAGTGGGCGGGGGGCGTGAGGGAGGCCAATCCGGACGCCTTCTTCTCCGGGGCTCTTGAGTCGGTGCTGGCAACGGCCGCTGGGGTGATGTCGATGCCGCTGCTGCTGTGGGCAGGGATGCGTGCGTTGAGGGAGCGCGGCAATCACCTGCTCGTGACGGTGGGTACGGTGGCATGGCTCTTTCTCGGAGGCCATGTGGTCGAGGACGACGTCAGCGTTTGGGGCACAGTTGCATACCTGGCCTCGTTCGCGATCATCGGCGGCCTGCTGGCTCTGCCCAACGCTCCGGACAAGTCCTAGCGTCCTCGGTCCATCTCTTTGATCGCCTCCCGCGGCAAGCACCTTCTTGCTTGTGCAGACCCGTCGCCCCACTCGCTCTCTGCTTGGTCATTGGTCTGCTCGCCGACCTACTCCGCGTGGAGGCCAGCCGAGTGCTGCTGGGAAGCCCTGTGAGGCTGCCCGGTGCTCGATGGACGGTGCCCCGGCGTCTCCGCTGGTCTCGGGCTCGGGGTCGGTCTCTGTCCCGGCGATGAGGATGCCTTTGATGGTGCGGAAGACGGGTCGCCGACGGCAATGGCCCTGGCGCATGGGGCTTCCAGCCGTGTCTCGCCGTACTTCTTCCGCAGACCGAGAACCCCCTGGGCGGCGCGGAGCCGATCGAGCGCGTTGACGTCCAGCAATTGGTCGACGACCTCGCGGCAGGCATCACCGATCTGCGACGCCTGGGTGCGGCACCAGACCGGCGTGCGCATCTGGAGTGTAGCGGCTGGTGTTCCCGGCCGGGTCGGTGTGGGTCAGGAGGTTGCCCTCGCCGTCCCATTCCCAGGTCTCCCGCGTGCCGTCTGGGGCTTCGCGCCAGGCGGGCTTGCCTTCGGCTGTCCAGGCCAATGCGGGTGGTGTGGCCGAGGGGGTCGGTGATGGTGATCGGGCGGCCGAAGGCGTCGCGGGTGACCGTCGTGGTGTGCCCGAGCGGGTCGGTCACCGCGATGGGCAAGCCGGCGGGGTTGGCCTGAACCTGGCGGGTGTGGCCGAGGGCGTCGATGACGGACGCCAGGTGACCCGCGGCGTCGTAGGTGTGATGTGCCTCGGCGCCGGTGGGGTCGGTGACGGTGAGGAGGTTGCCGCGTTCGTCGTAGGTGTAGCGCCAGGTGGCTCCGGCGGGCTCGATGATCTCGATGGGGAGGTGGTGGGCGTTGTACGTGGCGCGGGCCTCGGTTCCGTCCGGCAGCTGGACGGCTGTGAGGTTGCCGGATGCGTCGTGGGTGTAGCGGGTGACGTTGCCGAGCGGGTCGGTGACCGCGGTGACATGGCGGCCGGTGGGGTCGTACTCGGTGAGCCTGGTGTTTCCCAGCGGATCGGTGATCGTGGTGACCTTACAGGCGGCGTTGTACCGGTAGGTCGTGGCGTGGCCGAGGGAGTCGGTGTAGACCGTGGTGCGGTTGTCCTCGTCGTAGTGGAACCGCCCGGACAGCGCGTTGTCGGAACCGACGGTGTGCAGGACCCGGCCCCGGTGGTCGTAGAAGTAGCCGAAGCGGGTGCCGTTGCGGTCGGTCCAGGAGGTGACCCGGTCTTCCTCGTCATAGGTGAAGGTCAGCGGCAGCCCGGAGGAGTTGAGGACCTCGGTGAGGTTGCCGGCCTCGTCGTAGCCGTACGAGGCCACCAGGGTGCCCTCACCGCTGGGGTCGTCAGGGTCCAGCACGCGCAGCGCGGTGATGCGCGGCATCTCCGGATGGGTGTCGATCGCGATACGTGTGCCGCCGTGCTGGCGGATTGCGGTCGGGGCGTCGGTTACTGGGTCGTAGTCGATGGTGGTGCGGCGGCCGGCGCGGTCGGCGATGGCGGTGAGCGGCGCCTCGCTGTGGCCCGGCCGTGGTGTGAAGATCAGTGTCCGGCCCGTGCTTGGGTCGGTGATGTGTAGGTCGCTGTCGGGCTTGCCGTCCCAGGTCAGCGGCCACTGTGGGCCTCTTTCCGGGTGGACGGGGGCGTCCGGTTGAGGCGGCGGGTAGGCGAGCAGGATGCCGTCGGCACCGGCGAACACCACGCCGCGGTCGTCGAGTTCCAGGTGCTGGTCCAGGGTGGCGGCCCAGCTGGGGCCGTACCAGCCGCCAGCGCCGTAGCTGGACAGGTGGGTGCGCTCCAGCACCAGGGGCTGGGCTCCGGGGAGCGTCAGATCAGTGTGAGTGATGATCAGCTCGCCGTTGGCGATGTCGACCGGCTCCCCGGCGCAGGACTTCTCCCCGCTGGGGCGGGAGACCTCGTCCGGGGTGTGGTCGGTGCTGTCGCGGCCCTTGCCTGGTTTACGGAGCAGGCCACGGGTCTTGGTGGCAAGCGAGCCGCCATCGGTGAGCAGGGCCAGGGCCATGTCGGGGATAAGTTGACCAGCGGCGCGGAATGGCTGGTCGCGCCACATGTCCCAGTTCACTGCGGTCTTGGCAAACTCCACTGGATGCTGGGCACCGTAGACAACCCCGTCCACCATGCCGGCCAGCTGGAGGGCGCTGGATGCTTTCCACGGCTGGGACATCATCGAGGCCAGCTCCATGAGCCCGCTGCCGCCCTCGTACACGCCCTGCAGCAGGTCCTTCCCCGCACCGAGGGCCTTGTCGAACCAGCCCGGCTCGTCAGGGGCCGCCTCCGCTGCTGCTTTGAGAGCCCGTACGGCCGCGGCTGCGGCTTCCTCGACGTCGCGGCGCAGGGTGTTCAACCGGCCTATGCACTCGTTCATCGCATCGCCGCCGGGATCGCTCTCCGGCGGACGCGGGGGCAGGTTCGCGTCCTCGCGCTCCACGGCCGCGTTGTAGGCGTCGACCTCGTGCTGGTACCGCCGGGAAGCCGAACGCGCGTCCGCCGCATCATCAATGAGCGGTGTGGCCTTGTTCTGCGCGTCGCGCAGGGCGTGTGCGAAGTTGGTGAAGGCCGTGGCGGCCCGGCCGAACTCCTCGGAGGCAGTCACCAGCGTGTCCGGCAGCTGCTTCACCGCACGGCGGAAGTCGATCGCCGCGGTGCCGCTCCACTGAGCCTCGTGAACCTTCTTCAGCCGCTGTTCGGCGTCGCGGAACGCGCCCGCGTACATCCGTAAAATCGCCGCCAGGTCATCAAGGGCCTGCGGGTCCCCGGGGATCAGGTCAGTCTTGGTCGCATCGGCCGGTATCTCCGAGGCGGTGCCGCCGCCGTCCAAGCTCATCCGAACGCCCAGTCCTCAAAGCCCTGCTGCCACTCCCTGTCCTTGTCGGTGAAGGGAACGCCGTCAGGACCATCGAGCACGGGCGCGCCGTTCTGCCGCGCCCACTGCTGCCCGGCGTTACACCTGGGCCGTGGTTCCGCCGCCGCCCAGCCCGGCGAGGTTCTCGCCCGATGGGGTGAAGCCCTCGATCCCGTACTCCTCAGCCTGGGTGTAGGCGTTGATGGTTTCGCCCAGCTTGGCGACGACGTCGTCAGCGAAGTCGGCAAGGAGCCCCATGCCATAGCCCCAGGCAGACAGGAATTCCTTGCCCGCTGAGGCGACTTCGGCGGAGCCTGGGTTCTTTAGGTAGTGGCCGGCCAACTCATCTTTCTCGTCCTTGATTCGCTTGGCTGCGGCCATCGACTCCTGAAGCGGGGTGATGATGGCCTTCAGCGAGTCGATCTCAACGGAATAGTCCGCGCCGCTCACGACGCGCCGTCCGACGGGGAGTGCGCCTGCCGCCAGGGCTCCGGGTCGATGAACTGCGGGAAAATGCCGAGCACATCGAGAACGAAGCGGTAGCCCGGCGGTGCCAGACTCATTAGATCCTCACCCGTAGTGGACGCCCACGCACACGCCCCTGCGTACCGGGCCAGCTCTGCCAGCGAGGAGAACACTGGGATGACGCCCGAGCCAGCCTTTCCCACGCTCAGGAAGCCTGGCCCCGGCGGGCGCTGGAAGTACAAGGGCGAGCGCAGAAGGACAGCTATCAGATCCTGGGTTGTGGCCTCACCGGAGGCGGTGAGTCGTATGGCCTCCGCGAGGTCGATGCCAACTGCCTTCTAAGTTATGCCGGTCCCCGTTTCCGTCACCCGGCGAGGCTATCAAACACGCGTACGGCACAGATGCGTACGGTGCCACATCCGGACGCTCCTCTGGCCTGCGGCGACATAGGCTTCCCCAAGCCGCTCGCTGGAACTTGGGCCTCCTGGAGTCGGGTCCAGGCCTTCGGACTTCGGCCCAGCAGCACCGTGGCGTCGCCGGACGATCGCAGGGGCGGAAGCAGCACACGGCGCCCTGCCGTCGTGCCGGGCAGCTTCTCACCTGCCTCTCACAGGCCTCTCACGGATTGAGTGTCCCGAGGCGGCAGATGGTGTCATCCT